>JAUVJO010000215.1 GCA_030592345.1 Deltaproteobacteria bacterium | reverse complement strand
CGCTGGAAACACCATATTTGTGGCCTGGAAGACCGATATCCCGGCTACAAGCATCATAAAATATAGAAAGCTTGGAGATGAGGAATATATTGAGGTTCCGGTAGCAACAGACGAGCTTGAGCACCGGGTGATGCTCACGGATCTTGATTACTTCACTTATTATGAATTTTACACGGAAAGTCATTCATCATGCGGTGGATTTACTGCAACCGATGTGAGTCTGACAAAGACTGGAAAGGCGATAAAATTTGTAGATAATGTAAATGAATTCTGGGTTGACAGGGATTATAACCAACTGGTGACTTTGTCCATTACGAATACCGACCTGATTGACCATGCCTACCAGCTTTCTGTAATAAACGACAACGATGATATAGTTGTTGGATTTGTCGGGGATGGAACGTCGACAAGAGAAGCAACCCTGTCACCCGGAGAGTCCACTGATGTTGAGCTGGTAATTCATGCGCCGGATGCCAAAAAAACGCTGTACAATATCTATTTGAAGATGGTGTCTGACGAAGGGAAATATGATGCTTTTGTCGACTATTCCCATGCCATTGTTCATGTCAGGCCCTTTGTGGCAAATCTGGATATCCAGCCAGTGGAGAGCACTCCAGGCATGATGGCCGGCAGATTCAGGCTGATTAATTATGGGGATACCTTGTCAGACATTGAAGTGTATGTTGATGAGAACAACCGCACGAAAACGTGGATGACTCCTGTAATCAATCACTACCGACTGGAAAATGGCGGATTTGTGGAATTTGATATCAAAGCCCAGGAATATGCCACAGGAACAATTTATGCCAGATCAGGCGATTATGTGGTCTCCGCACCCTTTGAAATCGGTTGCCCTCCGGGGACCAATCTCAATACATATACCGTAAATGACGTTTCTATCGTAGCTGTAATTAAGGATTGGTACTGCACAAACAAGATGAGCCTGGAACTTCCATTTGCCATTCCAAGGGGATTCAGCCATGAGGACCTTGCGGAAGCTGCTTTAGAGGTCAACTTTTCTCTGCCCATGTCTTATGAGAAGTACGATCCGCATACTGTAAGAATTTCTATTAATGGTGAACAGATTGCCTCCTTGGAAGATACCATCCCAGAAGGCCGATACATATGGCGTTTTCCCACCTCTTTGATCAATCTGGGGATTGACGCGCCGGCAAAAAACCGCCTTACAGTTGAAGCGGAAGGTATAACCGAAGGACAGTACATCGTGGTGACTGATTTCAAGATTATCCTCAATGTTGATAAGATGAAGATTGACTTGTGTGTGCAGCCGCCGCTTGACGAAAAAATAAGATTACCAAATCCTGAAACTATAATTACTGCAATAGGCCCTGTGAAGAAATATAGACCAAGTGATACTGTCCCGATCTTTCTGAAGCTTCATAATAATGACAATAGAACACATGAAGGTCGGCTTACCATACTTGTTGAAAACAACTCGTTTCATGGCGAAATTCCTCCTTTTGAGATTGTCCGGGACATTGCGATACCACCAGGCGCGTGGATTGTACCGGATATCCTCGACGAAAATGCCCGTGGTGCTTTTCAATATGTAATTCCTGACGAGGCTGATGATATTGAGTACAGGTTGAGCGCTACTTTTGAGAATTCTACGATGAATAAAACGTATTCAATCCTTAACCGTGCTGGTTTTTGGGTCAGGACACCGCTCATAATAGTGCATGGAATTATGGGGAGCGAGTTATATGAAATGAAAAGTGAAACTGAGCCCAAAAAGGTGTGGAGTGTGGCGGGCATCGCAGCTTCACCGTGTGATAATGATTTAGATTACCTGCAATGTGAAGATAAGAATGGGCAGCCTTCGGATGAGTGTGAAATTAGAGCCGGCAAAGTAATCAAGAATCTTATTGAGACTCAATTTTTTGGCAAATATAGCTTTATAATTGGCGATATCTTTACAGGACTTGAAAATTATCTAATAAAACAGAAGTATAAATTTCACAAAGCCGGTTCTGAAGATGACGTGTGGTTCGATATCCAGAATATTCCGATCAACTCTGAGGATTCAGAGGATGTTTTCTACTTTGTGTACGACTGGCGATTGGACAACTCGGTTAATGCCGGAAAATTAGGAATGTTTATTGATAGCCTTATTGAGGAGATCAGGGCTGCTGAAGGGACTACTTATTCCAAGGTAAACATTATTTCTCATAGTATGGGAGGCCTTGTTAGCAAAGACCTTTTGGCAGAGTATCCCTTGTTTGATAATAAGATAAACAAGGTAATCTTTGTGGGTACGCCTAATCTGGGAGCTGTTGAGCCGTTTTCCATGATGAAGCATGGACTTGGGGCACCCAGATTTGGCAATATTATAGCCGTAGATTTTACTGAAGACACAGCAAGGTTGATTAAGGCGCTATCAATAGCTAAAGATTCCGTAAATTTGCCAGAAGTAACCAGTGCAATCTCCGGCGTAATCAGTGTTTATGAAACATCTATGGGACCGGATTATTGCAATGATGATTTGGAATACGTTAAGGCGCTGCTGAAGTTGTGGAGTGTAGCAAAAGCTGTTGTCAATCCTTCCGCTACAGTTTTAGCGGTAGCGGATATAGCAAGTGAATTATACCACCTGTATAATTTGGATAAGGATCTGAATGGCATTCGAGATTCTCAACTGAAGAAAATACTGAGCAATATGCCAAGCGCTTATCAACTTCTTCCTTCAGCAAGATATTTATCTCATTATCCGGGAGGTTATTACAAGTTGAATGGTATGCTGCTGAACTCGGATTCTACTCCCACCATGAATGAAGTTATTGCTTCTTTTGGAGACGAGGCTACAACCTTGTTATCTCAAGCGATAACTCTTCATGCAAAAATTGATGAACTTGTGCTGCCCGAAAAGTCTTATGCAATTGCGGGCTGCAAGAAATGTACAACCTCTTTAATAGAGGAAATAGAAGACCCTCTTACGTTAATGTTTGTTCCTGGAGATGGAGATAAAACTGTTCCATTACAGAGTGCCCTTGATATCAATGTTCATAAGAAATATGCAGCACAATATGCAAAACATTCTAATCTGCCAAGCCAAAAGGGGATCAGGCTATTAACCAGATCTCTTTTAAAGGGTTATGAAACCGAGTTTCAGACCAGCCCTTTCCATCCTGTGGCAGAATACCAGGAAGGTTTTTGTGGACTGCCTGACGGCATGAGGATAGTGATACAGTGGCCGGATTGGAGTTGGCCGGATTGGACTTTAGGAAATTGGCCCAAAATTAGGGCACCAGGTGGAAGCGTAAATATAGTTACCGGCAATGACATTGTCGTTAGCATATTTGGTTCCAATTATAGAATCGTTAACGACGGCGTTGAAATATTCGTGCCAGAGGGATCTGTTTACACATTGCAATTTCACGGTGTGGATAGAGAATACCTCGATATAAAATTCCAGTTAATGACAGAAGGCGGTATTATTAAAACGTACGTTTTCTTTGATATCCCTCTGAAATTAGTGGGTAATGGGGA
Source organism: Deltaproteobacteria bacterium (assembly GCA_030592345.1). Classification (GTDB taxonomy): domain Bacteria; phylum Desulfobacterota; class Desulfobacteria; order Desulfobacterales. The sequence goes on along the minus strand of JAUVJO010000215.1, from coordinate 2,496 downwards.
AATTGATATTGATTTGACCGATATGATGACAGATCCGGTTTTACGGCTGGATCAAGATGGTGATGGGAACTTTGAAACCACTGGAATACCTCCGTCGTATGTATTAGACGTATCCCAGAGCTCCGACTTCACAGATCCTGCAACAGAAGCAAACATAACCGGCACAATGGGACAAGATGATTGGTACACATCAAATGCGTCAATTAATCTGGCAGCAACAGACAACACGGGCGGGAGTGGTATTCTGGCCACCAGATACAGACTCCAGGGAGATGAGACCTTTACCGATTATTCTGGCCCAATCCAAATAACTGAACCCGGAAACCATACCCTGACCTACTATTCTATAGATAAAAATCTGAACAAAGAAACAGAAAAGGTGCTGGAACTTAAAATAGACGATGTTGCGCCGCAGGTCTTGAGTATCACGGATGAAGGTTACTTCAGTATAGATACTGCCGGTTTTTCGGCTTCGTGGGACATTGAAATGGCTATTTCCGGTTTACAGGATGTGCGATATTCCCTGGGAACCGCACCCGGATCAACTGATGTTATGGATTGGACATCAGCAGGCCCGGTATCAGAAATTCAAGAGACAGGATTATCTCTTGTAGAATCTTGTACAGAGCAAATATACATTAATGTTCAGGCCGTCAACGGCGCTGGATTGTCGAGCGAAATTGCTTCCTCAGACGGAGTCGTTGTCCTTGAATCAGGTGGAGATCCGGATGGAGATGGATACGACAACGAAAGCGAAGTAACGGCCGGAAGCAACCCATGTAACGAACTCTCTATTCCGAAAGAAACGATCCCCCAGTTAAAGAAAGGGTTTAATTTTCTCTCTATCCCTGCAGATGTTGAGTTCCAGCAGGACATCAAAAACTGGCTACCGGTTCTGGGGGATGCCACGGAAATAGAAAAGGTGATGGTATATGATGAAGCAAACAACAGGTTCATCACCCTGATCCCCGAGGATGGGTCAAACCCGAGCTTTATGCTTCAAGGAGGCGAAGGCCTCATTGTTTATGCCAAGCAGGACAAGGAAATCACCTTTACTTCCGTGCTCTGCTCTACTCTTGATTTAAAACCAGGCTTTAACCTTGTAGGATTTGCCTGTCCTGCGAATGGGTATAGTGCGTATCAACTTCTGAATGACCTCGGCAGCCAGAACGTGTCAAGCATTCAGAGATATTCCACGGAAAAAGGAGTATTTGAGACAGCTTCATTCCGGCAGGATGGCCAGCCTGTGGGTGTTGATTTCCCAATTGTTCGGGGTGAAGGGTATTTTATTTACATGAAGTAATCTATATTAACCAATTAAATCCGAAACAAATTCGAATGACAAAAAAAATTAAATTCAAAATCATACGACTTGGAAGACTGTACGTTTGCGTTTGCAAGAAGAGTGAGAGAGTGTAGGTTGGGTTGAAGAATGAAACCCAACAATACAAACTGGATATGTGAAAGCAAGTGATGGCATGGTCGGAAGGTTGGTCATGCTGAGGTGGAGTCACTCCTGCGAAAGGCCGAGGCCCTGCGTAAGGCAGAAGGCGAAGATCTTGAGACGATGAGGGTCTGGTTCTTTGCTCATGATGGTTTTATAGACAAAGCAGAATACCTCATGAAGGAAAAGGGTGTGCTTTGGTCTGTAAGGGAAAATCTTGACGGTCTGCTTGAGTCTGTTGGGTTAAGTTGTTTGCCGGACGTAAACGCAATAAACATGAAAAATAAGTGATAAGGAAGGATAAAATATTATGAAAAAGATTTACCAACTTAAGCTGATATTACTAACAATATTCCTATCATTGTATGTTTTTGCCTTCTCTGCCCCAGCTTTTGGAGCACAGGTCACATATTGCTCGCACATCGCTAATGTCGGGTGGTTGAGCTGGGTTTCGGATGGGCAAACCTCTGGTAGTCCTGGTTCCAGTAATCAAATGGAGGCTGTTCAGATAAAAACTGTAGGATTTCCTTCAACTTATCACATTGATTACCAGGCACATGTATCTTATATCGGTTGGCAAGGCTGGGTTTCAGATGCTCAGACTGCAGGAACAACTGGTCAAGGCAAGGCAATCGAAGCAATTCAAATCAAGCTGAGAGGATTTCCTTCAAATTACCATGTGAAATATAGAGCATATATTCAGAATATTGGATGGCAAGGCTGGGTTAGTGATGGTGCAACAGCAGGCACAACTGGTCAAGGAAAGGCTATAGAGGCTTTAGCGGTTGAGATCTATGCTGATCCATCTATACCCCCAGAAGCCAAAATTACCATGACCTCCCGAGGCCAAACAGTATATGAGAACGGTACGCTCAACTTAACGGTAACTCCGGGCGGAACAGCGCATGTCGATTTTTCTGCATCAAGAAGCTCTGATCCCGATGGGTCTGTTGTGAGCTATCAGTGGTACATAAGTGGACAGCCGGTGAGCACCTCCAGGGATTTTGCTTATGATTTGGGAGCAGGAACTCATCCGATCTATTTGGAGGTCT
>JAUVJO010000302.1 GCA_030592345.1 Deltaproteobacteria bacterium | reverse complement strand
TCGTGCCTACAGCCCATGGTTCTGGTGTGATGTCCCTTGCGGCATTTGATAGTGAGGGGGTGCATGACACCTACTTGAAACTCTTGGGCCATGCTGCGGATTTCCATCTAAGCCCACGCCATTCAGCCTAAGGAGATCCTGTCATATGTTGATGGAGACTATGGCGTTTCTGGGTGCGGAGTACCCGCGATGCTGACTTTGCTGATTAGAATAGAAGAAGGCAAAGTCGAACGAGGGTGCATATTTGAAGAAGAACCAAGAGAATATCTGAACATGTTCTTCAAACGGGACATAGTCGACGTTACCAAGTATCGGAAGGGGGGATTCGCCGCCTGTGTCAGCGCAAAATATGGCTGTATCGGCAAGTGTATGTTCTGCCCCTGCGCCAGGAACAACTTGAGATTGAGGCCGCCCTACAGGGTCATCGCAGAAATAAGGAATCTCGTTCGACAGGGCTTTGAAAACATCTCCTTTACAGACGATATAATGAATGTTCCAGTGGAGTATGCCAGAAGCATATGCAAAGGAATCACGGACTTGTCGGACCGATTGACCTGGACTGGTATAATATGGCCTTTGCCACAGTACTTCCCAGAAGATCTGGCCGGTTCCATGAAGCGTGCGGGCATGGTTGCGGCGTATGTCAATGGACATAGCGGCTCTGACAGGATGCTGAAAATCTACAGGTCAGGCTTTAGTACCAAAGACATAGAATATACAACAAGGATACTGGAGGACACGGGAATCAAGGCAACGCCGTGCTTTGTGTTTGGTGGACCTGGGGAATGTAAAGAGTCTATTGACGAGACTTTCGCACTCATCGACAAGCTGCAGCCGGATTCTGCCGCCCTATTCACCAAAATCTGGATTGTCAGACCATCCGAACTTGCTTCGATTGCCGAAAAAAAAGGAATAGTAAGCCCGACCGATGACTTGCTTGCTCCGGTTCACTATCCATTTCCACTCAGGGGATATGTGCTTGAGGAGGCTGAAAAGCGCGAGAATTGCAGGATTGTTTGGTAGACACGCATATCGGGAACAGGAGAATGTCAGGTCGAAGAGGTTATGTTGAAATTAGAGGAGAAAAAATTTCAACCTGTGCGGAACAGGGGAATAACTCTGAAAAACAGACTGAATAGCCATGACCTGAAAAGAGAGATCGGTTTCTTTTCGGCCACCATTTTGGTGATAGCCAACATGGTGGGAACCGGGATATTTACTACCTCCGGGTTCATTATAGAAGAACTCGGCGATCCTCAAACCATGCTTCTTTGCTGGCTTGTAGGAGGCATATTCGCACTGTGTGGTGCCCTTTGTTATGGGGAGTTGGGGGCCATGTTCCCACGGGCAGGCGGGGAGTATGTGTTTTTGAGGGAAAGCTTTGGCAAAGGTATGGGCTTCCTTTCCGGCTGGGTATCTCTTATCGTGGGTTTTTCAGCTCCTATTGCAGCAGCTTCCATTGCCTTTGCCGTCTATTTATTTCGCTCTTTTTCGCTTCCCCTTGGTCCAGAAATGACTCTTTCTTTCTTAGGTGTCAACATCGTTGCCATATCGCCACAGAGTGTGGTGGCTATCGGTGTGATCATTATCCTTTCGCTGGTTCATTATCACAGCCTCTTGATGGGGAGCAGGGTTCAGAATGCATTGACTGTCTTTAAGGTAGGTATTGTGGTTGTATTTGTTGTAGCCGGGCTTTTCCTGGGTCATGGTTCAGCAGGCAATTTCTCCGGAGATCTGGCAATGGGATCAGTCTTCCAAGACAAATTTGCCATTTCTCTGATATTTGTCTCATTTGCTTACAGTGGATGGAATGCTGCAGCTTATATCGGGGGGGAGATCAAGAATCCAAGCAGAAACATACCACTCGCTCTTTTTACCGGGACATTTTTTGTTATATGTCTTTATCTGCTTTTGAACGTCGTATATATTTACGCGCTTCCCGCCAGGGAGATGAGCGGGATCCTCGAAGTCGGGGCAGAGTCTGCGGCTTCTTTGTTCGGCGGTCATATCAGCAAATACTTTGCCGGAGCTATTGCCATAGGCCTTCTTTCTGTTCTAAGCGCCATGATTATGACCGGGCCAAGGGTATATTATGCCATGTCAAGAGACGGTGTCTTTTTTGGACTTTTTGGAAGAGTCAATGGCCTACGCAGCACGCCCGCATATGCCATCTTGCTGCAAGCAGGTATTGCAATTGTCATGGTTATTACCGCATCCTTTGACAGGCTTCTCATATATATCGGCTTTACGCTCTCGTTGTGTGCCATGCTCACTGTAGTGGGAATGATACTGCTCAGGATAAGACAACCCGGGCTCACGAGGAATTATAAGACCGTAGGATACCCCGTGACCCCATTTCTGTTCGTGATAGGCAATCTCTGGATTATCTATTTTTGCATCAAGAGCAGACCCGTAAGCTCGATGTTCGGGTTAGCAACAATTGGTTTAGGTCTGTTAGTCTATCTCTACTTTGGTAAAAGAAAAAAGCAACGTAATGAAATGTAAACAACTAATGATGTTTTTAGGTGTTGTCTTTTTGCTACCCGGTGTGATTTACGCTCATGGTGTGAGGGGAAGAGTAGATGCAGGGGGTATGGTGGTCACCGCTTGGTATGACACTGGTGAACCCATGAGTTACGCCAAGGTAAATATTTCCGCTCCTGGCGCAAAGCTCACTTTTCAATCCGGCAGGACGGATAGGAATGGCCGATTCTGTTTTTTTCCAGATAGTCCGGGTGATTGGAAGGTCGTCGTAGATGATGAAATAGGACACCGTCTGGAAATTTTCGTGCCGGTTGATGAGACTATGGAGTTGCAGGCTGACCAGCAATCTGGAGAGAGTGCTGTAAGTTCCTATAGCAGACATCAAAAGGCCATAATGGGCGTCTCCATCATTTTTGGGCTTTTTGGGATTTTTTTCTGGTGGAAAGGCAGGGCAATTCTCAGAAAGATCAAAGAACAATAGCAATACTCACACCCGGTTTTAACCAGCAAACAGCATCTTTAACTGTAACCGTTTAATTGTAACTAGCTATTTTAAAAGATCATTTTGCTATTTTATGTGCACCATGACTAACCACGGCATTTAAGAGTTTTTCTTCTGAAACAACTCCATTTTTGTTACCTTTATCAACGGCTATCAGATCGTTGTCAATTTCTACCGCAGGGGAAGGTGGTGATTCAGGGCTCATGAGACCCTTCATTATCCCATTTCCTTTCCTGGAAAGTAAACTCACATCCCACGCAAACCAGGAGTCGTGTGGGATGCTTGGCTCCATAAGGATGGCTTAAACCATGCTCTTTATTAAAGAAGAGCGATTTTAATTTATAATCTACTCTTTCCTATTAGGCAATGACTCGTGGCGGGATTGAGGATTAGTGCGCGCAAATTTTTCCAGTCTTGCCAGTTTTTCAGGCGTGTTTGCACTGGTGAGACATTCGAAGGAGGGACATATTTTTAGGATATCAGCAGGACTAACGATGTGGCGCGGTATGTCTTCCAACAGAGGCACGCGCCCATGGCCGCTTGCACTACGGCATCTATAACATAGCCGGTGAACCAGGGAGCCAGGGCCTTGTTGCTGCCGAATCCCTGGCTTTTCCCCCCTGCCAGAATGGCGGCCGAACGCGAGGGACGCGAGGGACGTGAGGGATTTGGTGATTTGGTGATTGAGGAATTGAGGGATTATAATCAATAGAATGCATTCAATGAGCCTTTGAACCTCTGAACCCCTGAACGGTTACCCTTATTTTTTACCAGGCCCTTATCCCTGTCACTGTCCTTGGCCCACTCGATGTCCATGGCCTTGCCAAAAAATGTGTTTTTAAGAATGTTGGGTTAAATAAACGCACATTTTCACCATAAAATAGGTTTTGCTACGAATTTAAACGTAAAAATGGTACCAGTTGAAAAATTTTGCAAATAAAATAATTTATGCTACAATAAGGGCAAATAAAATACTTTTTTCTACAGTAAAAAATATTTCGCAACGGTGAGCCGGTGAAAAATATAGAAATCAACCCAACTGAAGGGCTTAAGCTGGTAGGTTACGGTGAATTGGTTCGCCGGTATTTTCTCGACGTCATACCACACTATGCTAAGTCATTTATAGCTGAAAAAAGGAGACGCAAGACGGTCATAGAGGGCCACCGGAGGACTGAGATCTATACGAAGAGATATGATCCAGGTGATGACCTGGAGGATCATTTGAAATTTGCCCTAAAATTTGAGGGGATAAATCTGGAAATCCTCAACGCTCTTTTCTCAGTGGTTGACCACAAGGAGTTAGAACGTTTCATTAAGGAGACCCCGGCTGGGAAGTATGCACGAAAAACTTGGTTCCTATACGAGTATCTTATGGGCAAAGAACTCGACTTAGATCCCTCT
>JAUVJO010000056.1 GCA_030592345.1 Deltaproteobacteria bacterium | reverse complement strand
CCGACAGTTCGTGGACTGCGTCTACCAGTTCAGCGACGTGTTCAGGCGGCATATCAGGCAAGATGCCGTGGCCAAGATTGAAGATGTGCCCGGGCCGTCCTTGAGCCTTGTCCAGGATGGCCTGCACCTGCGCCCGGATCTCCTCGGGAGACGTATACAAAACAATAGGATCCAAATTGCCCATGATTGCCACGTCGTCACCAAGGAGCGACCAGGCATCTGCCAGGTCTGAGCGCCAATCAAGGCCGATTACATCGCCACCGGCTTCTTTCATGAACGGCAACAAAGACGGGTTGCCGGTAGCAAAGTGTATAAGTGGCGCAGACTTGTCGATTTCGTTGATTAGTCTCCTGACGTGAGGCATTACATACTGGCGGTAATCATCCGGAGATAGAGAACCGACCCAACTGTCAAAGATCTGCACTGCATCAGCCCCGGCCGCAATTTGTCCATTAAGGTATTCGATCAGGATGCTGGTCAGGCGTTCCATCAGAGCGTGCCAGGTGGCCTTGTCTTCGTACATCATGGTCTTGGTTTTTACATAATGGCCTGATTTGCCGCCTTCGATCATATAAGATGCAATAGTGAACGGTCCCCCGGCAAAGCCAATCAAGGCGATATCCGGTCGCAAGGCCCGACGGGTAATCTTTACGGCATCAAATACATAAGCCAGCTTGCTCACGTCAGGATCGCTCAATCGATCCACGTCTTGGCGTTTACGCACGGGATTGTGGATAACCGGGCCCTCGCCCTTGACGAATTCCAGATGCAGGCCCAAAGGCTCTGCGACAAGGAGGATATCCGCGAAAATAATAGCGGCGTCCACGCCAAGGCGATCCACGGCCATCAATGTGACTTCAGCGGCGAGATCTGGAGTCTTGCACAGCTCCAGAATGGTGACCTTTTTGCGAATTCTCAAATATTCGCGCTGATACCGGCCTGCCTGTCTCATAATCCATATGGGCGTGTACGGAGTTTTTTCGCGCCTGCACGCCTTCATGAACACGGAATCGTTAATGGTCGGCTGTCCGTCGACACCCGGCTGCCAAACCATGTCAATACGCCGCCATTGATTTGTATCGACCTGGTTGGCAAAAGCGGTCTGTTTTTTGTAGAGCAAATCGCTGCCGCGGCGGGCCATCTCACGCACTAATGGTGTCATTTGCGGTGTGTCGGGTTCATAATCCACAGTCAACCCTTGCTCGACAATGGCCCGGCTGGCAGTGGGCCCGACAGACCCGATCAAGACCTGTTTGAATGCTTCCCTCAACTGTGTTTCAACGCCATCGGTCTTTGCGAGCTGGAAGAGATGCCGCACCTGGGTTGCGCTGGTAAACAAGGCAAAGTCCACACGTTGAGGGCCGCTGGAAATAATGTCTTGCATGGCCCGGCGAAGCGGTTCCAAATCTTCCGGCAAGGCCCAGCGATAAACCGGTACGCACACGACTTGAGCGCCGCGTTCCTCCAATGCCCTTATCAGTTCGGGATTTGACTGGCCGTATTCTTGAACAGCGACCCGCTTGTCACTTACGCCATATTGCTCGTCGAGTGTTGTCAGCAACTCGGTCCACGTGTACGGTGCGGGAACGAGAATCGTCGGTTCCAGACCCATTTCGTGTAATGCAGCCACGGGTTTGGGCCCCAGCGCGATGATATTGACCGATCTGAGGGCTTCGATAAATTCCTGCGTGGCGTATTTAGTAGCAACTGCTTTGACCAGAAGTCGCGTGCCGACGCCGGTCATGAGGATGAGGATGTCCACCGAACCTGCGAGCAGAAGCCTGGCAAACGTGAGCGCTTCGCTGTGATGCTCAAGGGGGATTTCGCGCATGCTCGGGGCCACGACAGGACTGCCGCCAGCTCGCTTGATCAGTTCGGTGAGTTCGCCGGCATGACGACTTTCAAACAAGACAACCCGCCGGCCTTGAAAATCGATGGGCATGGTGATCCTTTCGAGAACGAGCTTGCTGGCCAGCCGCAATTGAAGTACTGGGGTGATCTCAACAAGTTGCAGAAGTTTTCCGGACGTTATACCTCGAAAGGCCATAAATGACACTTTTTCGCCGGCCATGAACATCAATAGCCTCGTTGCTCAGGTTTGCAATAGCCAGCTTTAGACTTCCACATATTAAATTTCACAGCGTTATCGGTCGTCGGCGTATTACAATACAGCCTCCTCTTTCTGGCCTTGTGAAATTTCATATGTGAAAGTCTATATTCCGCGCCTTCGCGCCTTGTTCTTGATGCTCATGACTCACCGAGAAAAGCGCCATTTATGACCTTCCGAGGTATAATTTGACTATAGGCAAATGGGGCGTGTATGTCAACCTGTGGTTGGCCCAACACAGAAGATGCAGAAATTTGGAAACTAATGATCATATATATATTCGTTGGTGTTGATTTTTTAGCGCTCGGTTGAGTCAAACGGTTATGGTTGCGTCCCGCTACAAGCGGGATTTCGGGATTCGTAGAACGGTTACGGATAGATTCGAAAAGGCAATAAGGAGTTTTGAAGTCCGCATGCTTATCAATGCATATAATTCAACGCAACCGAGTGACGACAGACGTACTGTTCTCAAGGCGCAGGCCGCAAACGAGCAGCGCAACCGAACAACTAATGACGAATACACATGAATCAAACGAGGATATGTTCGAATTATCAATTGGGGGACCACCGATTTTTTCAGTTTCCAAATTTCTGAAGAAGGACTTTTAGCGAGCTCTTACAATACATGGATGGAAGACGGTCGGATCTCAATATGGACCTCTTTTCCTTCCAGGAGATTCATTTCCAGGAGCGTGCCCTTGGTGAGCATAGCCTTGAAGATAACCGTTCCGGTCCTCACCAGGACCTCGTGGGAGATGCCTCGATCAATCACCTCCAATACCTTGCCTTTAAAGACATTGACGTTGTTTCGGCAAAGTTTTTCTTTCCTTATTACCACGTCTTCAGCTCTTATGGCCACGTAGCGCTTGTCTCTTTCCGGTGGCTCTAAGAGGTCTAACTCCAGGTCATCCACCACGGCCTTAGCATCGTCAAAGGTGGCCGGAAAGACATTTCTCATTCCCACGAATTCAGCCACGAAAGGCGTGGCCGGTCGTTTGAAGACGTGAGAGACAGGGCCAATCTGTTCAATCCTGCCGTGATTCAGCATGGCGGCTCGTTCACCAAGGAAAAGCGCTTCGGCAAAATCGTGGGTTACCATCAAGAAGGTAATTCCTACCTCTTGATGGAGTTTTTTTAGAACGTGTCGAATCTCTTCGCGAAAATTGGGGTCCAAGGCACAGAGCGGTTCATCCAGGAGCAGCACTGAAGGTTTTACAGCCAGGGCGCGGGCAATGGCCACGCGCTGTTTCTCCCCGCCGCTGAGATAAGAAATGGAGCGGCTGGCAAGCTGCCGGAGTCCCAGGCGCTCCATGAGCCACTGCAGCCATTGTTCGGATGCCTGTGGGTCTGTTTTGTGGTAGCGCAATCCGAAAGTAATGTTTTCCAAGACCGTGAGATGGGGAAAGAGGGCATAGTCCTGGTACACAATCCCGATGCCTCGCTGCTCCGGTGGAATATGCGTAATGTCTCGCCCGTTTACGCGGATGTGGCCGCTGGTGATGGGAACGAGACCTGCAATGGCTTCCAGCATCAGGGTTTTTCCCGCACCCGTGGGTCCCAGGAGCGTAAAAAATTCCCCATCCTGAACCAGGATGTCGATGTCTTTAAGGGCAAAGCCAGGCAGCTCAATGCGCAGGGTTTCGATCCGGATCATGATGGTTTTTTTCCTGCTGCGGTTTTACTCCCCCTTTGACCGGTTACAATTCTCAAGAGGAGGAATAGCACGAGGCAGACCAGGATGAGCCAGACAGCCACAGGTTGAGAGTATTTCAGGCCATAGGCCGTAAACCGCTCATAGATTAACACCGGTGCGATCATGGGGTGATAGGCCACGATAACGACCGCGCCGAATTCACTGATCGCCCTGGCACAACACATGATAATCCCCACGAGCATGGAGCGCGACGCAAGGGGGAACGTCACGCGTAAGAACGTTTTGGCAGGTGAGGCCCCGAGGCTCCTGGAGACATGCTCCAATCGTACGGGGATGGCTTCAAATCCTGCCTTGACCGTGTTGACATAAAATGGCAGGGCCACAAAGGTGAGCACTGTTACAATGCCGGTGACTGTTCCCATCACGTATATCCCGACCTGATGCATCAGGTGTCCGAGCCAGTGATTTTTTCCGGCAAGCCCTAAAATGGCAATCCCAACGATGGGGTGCGGAATCATGATGGGAAGATCAATGATACTTTCTACAAACTTCTTGCCCGGAAAATCTCGCCGGGCAAGGAGATAAGCAAAGGGGGTGCCAATGGTAAAGGAAATAAAGGCTGCCAGGCCGGACGTGTAGATACTGAGCCAAATAGAACGGCGGACAGCCGGGTCTTGAATGGCTTCCTTAAGGTCTTGGAGAGAGGGTTGGGCCATCATTTGGATCAAGGGAAGAAGAATAAAGGCCACAACAACAGAACCACAAACAACCGTCAGCCAGAAAAACGGATCGAGGGGTTTTTTCGGGTTCATTTCCCCTAATTTTTTACCTCAACCCATTTCTGCAGCACAGTTGGCAACTGGGCCTTCATCTGGGCGGTTGGAACCCGGCATGGGATAAACGGGGGTTGGCCCATGTCTTTGAGTATCTTCAGACCGCCTTTGGGATCCATCAAGAACCCCAGAAATGCCTTGGCCGCTTCAGGGTTGGGCGCATCTTCTAACATGGTGATGCCATAGGTGCAGGACTTGCCGGTTCGGGTGATCCATGTCCCGGGTTTTTTCCCGGTTACCTTCACCATGGCTTTTTTGTAGAAATCATCGAAGTTGTAATTCCCCAGGTTGATTTCGTTGGGAAGTTTGACGTATTTCAGGCCGTGCTGAATGGCAACGGAAAGATACTCCCACGCATAGTCCATATGTCCGGTTTCAAGCAGGGAAACCAGTTCCACGGATTTGGGTCTCACGTTTTTTTCCGGACGATTCGCCATCACCTGATCATACAGCCCTGGCCTGTTGTAGTATTTTCCCGCCAGTTGGAGCACCATGAGGCTCCGGTAGCCACAAGGGTCCAGGTTGGGGTCTGAATGGCCCCATATGACGCCTTTTCTGCCAAGGATTTCGTACCAGTTGTCTTGATTGACCTCATCTGCAAACCGGCTCGTATCCGTATAACAAAGGACCAATTGGTTGGTTGCAAAACGAATGTTCCATTTAGCGTTCTGGGGAATCAGGGTTTTATCTATGACAGCAAAGTCCGCAGATGCCATTATGTCGGCAGGCTTTCCAAGTTCTGAAATCATGCGTGCCATCTTCGTGCTCCCTCCGGCCTCACGAAGCAGGTCTACTTTCGGATACCTTGTTTCAAAAATCTCTTCCATCTTGGCAAAAGGCACTGTCAGACTGCCTGCATGGAAGATGATAAGCTTTCCCTCGGGTTCTGCACTGGCAGACAACGGAAAAAACGTTCCTGTGGCCAGAAAAAGAACGACCAGCAATCCTCTCAGCATATTTTCAACCCTCCTCATGGGCGTATTTAAGAGTTGGGGGAGACAACAATTCTACCGCATCCTTCTGGAAAAAAGAAAGTGAGCTAAAGTGCCTTAAGTGTCTAAAGTGAGTCCCGCTGTTAGCGGGATTAAGGACTTGAAGAAACAGTTTTTTTATTAAAAGAAAGTGAGTCCCGCCTTTAGCGGGATTAAACAGTGCGTCTCCGGCGCAACATATTTTAAATTGGCAGAATACCTTAATCCCGCTAAAAGCGGGACTCACTTTAGCTCACTTTAGGCACTTAATGTACTCCACAAATGCGGCGCAAGTGATTTCAAGAGGATGCATCGCCCAAGTTCTGGATACGCCCTCTCCTCATTGCTCATTCCCCTGTATTTCCTTGGATTGTTGTGGAAAAACCATTTTGCCACACAGGCTCAAGTCATAGCCGTCCAGTTCCTGAGCAAGATCCCGGAAAGCAGCTTCATGGAGAAGACCCAAGAACAGTTGCACGCCTTGTTCAAAAAACCGCTCTTTGGAAACGAGAAAGTCGTAACGCTCCCAGCGCAGTGCAATGAAGTCCAATGGCAAGAAACTTGTAACCGTCCTGATGGCAGGGGCTGCATCGGCCCTGCCGGATAACACTTCAAGGCCCACATCCAAATGGCTGCGAAGCTCACGATCATAACCTTCAATCTGCGCTCCTTTGATGTTGGCCTTATCAAGTTCCCGGTCAAAGAGCAGGCGGGTGCCTGTTCCTACAGGCCGATTGGCGATTCTCGTCCCTGGCTGATCCAAATCAGGAATGCCTCGGATTCCCTTGGGATTTCCTTTAGCGACCAAAAGCCCCTGTTCTCTTTGGCAAAAATTCACCACGGCCGGCAATTCCCCTTTGAGTTCCTGAAATGCGAAGTCAAAGTTGTATTCCTCTTCGTCTTCCTGCAAAAGGTGGCTTGTTGCAATGTGGCAGAGGCCGCGGCCCAGTGCCTCTAATCCGCCGTGGCTTCCCACATTGCCGAAGACGGCCACATGCCCCGGATAGAGCTGGTTAAAGATTGAAATGGTTTTTTCAAGGAGGATATCGTTGCTGCCGACGATAATCAGCAGGCCGTGATAAGGGGGAAGGGGATGCGTGGTGTCAGGATAGTTAATAGTCTGGTTTTCCAGCCACTGTTCCACGAGATGCCTGGGAAATAGCCACTTTCCCGTCACCTTGGTGGCTGGGAGCCCCTTGTCGGCAATAAGAGTATAGACGACCTTTTCATTGATATCCAAAAAATGGGCAACTTCCCTGGTATTTAGCAGGGTCTTTTTATCCATCTTTTACCCACCTATAGATTCTAAGATAATGTTTTTGGCCCAAAAGAGATGAACAGATACTGGATGCTGGTTCCTGGATGCTGGTTAAAACAAGGGATTTCTTTTTTTGTCTATCCAGTATCCAGTATCCAGGCATTATCTTTTATTCCAGTATTCCAGCATCCCAGAACCCAGTATCTGTTTGTATTAGAGCACGAACTCACATTTCCTGACAAAATCGATAACCCCAAAATCTTTTTCTGAAAGACTATATCTCCTACGATCCATTGATACTACTATCTTTGAGTAGCTCTTTGTAAGTACATTCCTTTTTTGAACATTTAAGATGTGGCCCGTCTTTCTTGGTCGTGTGCTCTACCACAAAAGGGAACCCGCACTCGGGACAAGCCTGGGGCACTGGTTTGTCCCATACCGCAAACGTGCATGCAGGATAACGGCTGCACCCGTAGAAAACCTTACCCCGTCTCGATCTGCGCGAAACAAGCTCGCCAGGGCATCCTTCCTCTGGGCACTTAACACCAGTAGACTCGGCTTTAAATACGGTTTTTCCGCCCAGGGGGCGGGTGTTCTTACACGCAGGGTAGGCCGAGCAAGCAAGGAACGGACCAAAGCGGCCCTGTTTTTGTACCATAGGGCTTCCGCATTTTTCGCAGGTCTCACCGCTCTCTTCATCCGAAGAGGATTGGTCCATCACAATTGCTCCTTTTTCGTTTCGGCTGTAATTGCCTGTAAAGGTGCATGCCGGGTAACCGGAGCAGGCGAGGAAAGGGCCGTTCTTGCCCACCTTGATCCTGAGAGGTTTGTTGCACTTAGGGCAGCGAAGATCAACAGACAGTCCTTTACCCTTGACACCTTGCATCTGTTCTTCTGCCCGTTCCAAATCTTTTTTGAACGAACCGTAGAATCCCTCCAATACGGCAATGGCGTTTGTTTCGCCTTCTTCGATTTTATCAAGACGGTCCTCCATCTGCGCGGTAAAATCGACATTCAGGATATCCGGAAAACCTTCTATTAGCAGGTCGTTAACGATAAACCCCAGCTCGGTCGGTCTGAAATAGCCTTTAATCAGCTCCACGTACCCTTTGCCCCTGATGGTGGAGAGAATCGATACGTAGGTGCTAGGCCTTCCGATACCGTTTTCTTCCAGCTCCTTGACAAGCGATGCCTCGGAAAAGCGCGGGGGTGGCTGGGTAAAATGCTGTTTGGGGTCCACTTTATGGCATTTCAGCACCATTTGTTCAGAGAGCGGTGGAAGGGTTTCCGTGTCCCTTGATTTCCCTTGGCCCTCATTTGTGGAGACGTAGAGCGCCATAAAGCCGGGGAAACGAAGTACCGATCCTGTGGCTTGAAAGATATATGCATTGGCGGAAATCTCAACCGAGGTTTGGTCCAGAACGGCCCGTTCCATCTGACAGGCAACAAAACGCTTCCAGATCAACTCGTAAAGGGCGAGCTGGTCCTTGGAAAGGAATTGAGCGATTTTTTTGGGTCTGCGAAAGACCGACGTTGGGCGAATAGCCTCATGGGCGTCTTGCACCTTTTTCTTGTTCTTGAACACGTGAGGTTTGGCTGGCACGTATTCTTTGCCAAATTGCTCCAGGATCAGCTCTCTGGCCTCGAGGATCGCCTCCTGTGCGATACGGGTAGAGTCGGTCCGCATATAAGTGATAAGACCCACTGGCTCGCCCGGACCCATCTCAAGGCCTTCATAGAGCTGCTGGGCAACAGACATGGTTTTCTTGACTGAAAAACCCAGCCTTCGGATTGCTTCTTGCTGCAGTTTGCTTGTGGTAAAAGGGGGGAGCGGATTTCTTCGCTGAGTTTTCTTGACGACCTTCTCGACCCTGAAACAAGCTCCTTTAAGGGCTTTCAAGATAGCTTGCGAGGCCTGTTCATCCGGGATGCGAAGCTTTTTGTTATTCTCCTTGGTGAGCTTTGCTAGAAAGACCGGAGGTGTTTCGGCTTCAAGCTCTGCCGTTATGATCCAATACTCTTCAGGCTCAAAAGCCTGTATCTGACGTTCCCGTTCGCAGATTATCCGAACTGCAACTGACTGAACACGACCTGCACTCAAACCCCGTTGTACCTTTTTCCACAAGACAGGCGAGATCTGGTACCCGACAAGGCGATCCAGGATGCGTCTGGCCTGCTGAGACTCGAACTTGTGCTTGTCCAGCTCCTGAGGTGAGGCAACAGCAGACCGTATTGCGTTTTCTGTGAGTTCATGGAAGAGCACACGGTAAAATCTACGCCCCTTTTTCTTGAGCACTTCGGCTGTGTGGAAAGCTATGGCCTCTCCCTCGCGGTCCGGGTCGGGTGCGAGATAGATATCGTCTATGTTGGCCGCTGCCGTTTTCAAGGAACGGATTACTTTCTCCTTGCCCTGAATCGTCGTATATTTTGCCTTGAATCCCTCCTCTATAGAGATACCCAGCTCCTTTACCGGGAGATCCTTGATGTGACCTACGGTGGCCGCTATCTCAAAGTCAGAGCCGAGGTATTTCTTCAGGGTCCGTATTTTCGTTGGTGATTCAACTATAACAAGAGATTTGCTCAACAGCGTTTCCTTCCTCAGTTCGATTCGGATTTGGCAAAAAGCTTGCCAGGGCTTTGCGCGACGAGACCCTTTAACTCCAGCTCAAGCAGAAGGCCTGAGACCTTGCCTGCAGAAAGGGATACTTGTCGAACGAGATTGTCAATATGTATCGGATATGCACTTAGTTTATCCAGGAGTATCTTCTCCTCTGGTGTCACCGACATGGCCGGGTGTTCTGCAGGACCTGCAGCAAGTATTGACAGGCCGATATTTAGCTCCTCAATGATGTCGTTGACGTTTTCTACAAGCTTGGCTCCTTGTTTGATTAGCCGATGAGTTCCCATGCTCTTAAACGAGCTTACACTGCCTGGTACTGCGAAAACCTCCCTGCCCTGCTCTGCGGCCAGTCGAGCCGTGATAAGGCTGCCGCTGTTGTTGGTTGCTTCCACAATGACTGTTCCCATGGCCAGCCCGCTGATGATCCGGTTTCGGACCGGAAAGTTGTGGGCGTCCGGTGGAGCAAGAACCGGAAATTCCGAGATGACAGCGCCGCTGGCGGCAATTCTGTGGAACAGGCCCTTGTTTTCAGCAGGGTAGACGGTGCCGAGGCCACACCCCAAAACGGCAATCGTTTCACCCTCGGCAGCCAGGGCCCCTGTGTGGGCTGCTGAGTCAATACCACGGGCCATGCCACTTACCACGGTAAGTCCGCGCTGCACCAAAGCGGCACTCAACCGTTCAGTGATAGTGCGGCCATAGTGTGTTGCATTTCGTGATCCAACAATGGCAAGCTTGAGGCTGTCCTGCCGAAGATTACCATATACATAAAGGACAGGTGGCGGGTCGTGTATCTGGCGCAGCAAATCGGGATATTCGGGATCTGAATACGTGATAATTTCAAATCCGTTTTTGCGCACAAGGGCGAGGTCCTCTTTAACCGACCCGGGAACTCTATAGCCTGCAATTATCGATGCCAGGTGTGAATTAAGCCCCTCCACCTGCAAAAGCTCTTTCCTGGGGGCTCCAAGAACTTTTGCAGGATCTCCAAAGTGTTTAAGGAGCTGCAGGAAGAAGCGGTTGCCAACGCCAGGCACAGTTTTCAGTGCAAGCCAGTGTGTAAGGGATTCCTTCATGGTTATTTGATTGTGTTGGTGACTGATTCTCTGGCACCGGCCCCTTTTTGAACAAACGGATGGTTGTGTCAAGGCTTTTTATAACATAGGAGGGCGGAGAGCAGACAAGAGAAAGCTGAAAGCTCAAGGCTGAAGGCTCAAAGCTCAAGGTTCAAAGCTGAAAGCTGAAGGCTCAAAGCTGAAAGCTCAAGGCTGAAGGCTCAAGGCTGAAGGCTCAAAGCTCGGATATTAAGTAATAGCGACCGGACTTTATTGGTCCTCAAGTTCTTTCAGTTTGGCCCGTGCCTTGGCTTCTGCGGAGCTGAAAGGATAATTCTTGATAACCCTTTTTAAAAACATACGAGCATTGCTCGGGTCGTCCAAGGCAACGTAAGCATACCCGATTTTGAGCAAGGCATCAGGGGCCTTGTCGTCTTCCGTGTAATGAGTCACAACATCCTTGAAAGCAAGAATGGCGCTGACATAATCCCCCGTGTCGTAATGAACCTCTCCAAGCCAGTACTGGGCGTTGTCGGCAAGCGAATGCTCCGGATAGCTGTCTAAAAAGCCCCTGAACAGCGTCAATGCCTCATCATAGCGATGCTCAACGTATGCTTTGTAGGCTTCCTCATATTTACGCTGAGCGTCGACGTTCGCAGATTCTGCCTCCTTCTCTTTTTCTTCGACTGCAGCGACCGGCTCTTCAACTTCTAGTTGTGTCGTTGTCTCCACCGTGGTTGTTGGTGGTTCGTCTGCGATCTCAGACAGGAAGGCTTGCTCAGCAGACATGGCCGGCCCTGGCTGAGTGGCTAACTCCTGAACGGTGTTTTCGAGCCTATTGACCGTTGTTTCTATGGCACGAAATCCAACATAGACGTCTTCTACTGTTTGTTGTGTCGTTGCATTCGATATTGCAATTTTCTGCATATCCCGTTGAAGTGCCGGCATTGTCTCTTCAACCGCGTTCTCGATCCCGCCGACTTTTGTCTCCATGCCGTCAAGCCGGCCAGATATGTTTTTTATTGCTTTCTGTGT
This sequence comes from Deltaproteobacteria bacterium, assembly GCA_030592345.1. GTDB lineage: Bacteria > Desulfobacterota > Desulfobacteria > Desulfobacterales. The sequence continues at coordinate 989 of JAUVJO010000056.1, read as the reverse complement.
AGTTGCATTTGATTTTGAAACCAGACGTAATTGCTCTTGAAGCGCAAACATCTGAGGATCCGGTTTACTTTCAAACATAGCACAAGCCTGCAATCCCGTAAGAACAAAGGCCAGAAAAATACCCGTCAAAACGCGATAGGTGTGTAGATAGCGCATCATATCCTCCTTTTCAAATCAGGTTTTTTCGATGAATCCGTAAACCAAAATCGTAACCGTTCATGGGTTCAAAGTTCAGGGGTTCAGAGTTGGCCGATGAACTGAACCGTTTATTGTATGAAATTCAAACGGTGGGGCGGTGTTACGTCCTTGCCGAACATGAGTACATTGGGACACAAAATTTTTACGGCGATGCAATTCTGTCCTACCATACCCTCAATGCAAAAAGGTTACAGTAGTTTCATTAAATACTTTCCGGTCTACGAGCAAGGCCAGCTAAAAAAGCAACCCTGAACGGTGAACCCTGAACCTGTGAACGCTTACCCAAAATCCAATCACCGCCGTCTTGCTTTGGAGCGGCTCGTCTGTGCCTTCATGGCTCGCTGCCACACAAGAAGAATTGGACTTGCCACGTAGACCGATGAATAGGTTCCCACGATGATACCAATAATCATGGCAAAAGCAAAATCGTGTATGATGCCGCCTCCCAACACAAACAGGGCCACCACCACGACCAAGGTCGTGAGCGATGTCAGCAGGGTTCGGCTCAATGTTTCGTTGATACTGCGATTTATGATAATGTCATAAGGCTGTCGATGATACTTGCGGGTATTTTCCCGTATCCGGTCAAAGACGATAATAGTATCATTGAGCGAATATCCTATGATGGTGAGCAGGGCCGCAATGATGGCGAGTGTGAATTCCTTGTCCAATAAGGAGAAGATCCCCACAGTGATCATTACATCATGGACCAAGGCAACGATAGCCCCGGTGGCGAACCTTAGCTTCAAATAGAAACTCAGAGCCAAAGTGACCAATAGCGCGGCCACAAT
>JAUVJO010000224.1 GCA_030592345.1 Deltaproteobacteria bacterium | reverse complement strand
ACTACATCTGTTTTGCCACCCTTGGCATCTACCAAGTAACGAACAGAGGACAACACTTCATTAAGTAGCCTTGTAACATTTTTAGTGGGTTCATGTGTCAAAATTGTCATTTGCTCAATCCCCTATGCAACAGCAGTTTGTCAAGATTTGTCCCTTCCTGCGAAATGACATACTGTTACATGCGATAAGCACATCCGCTATTTCCTTCCGTCAACTCCCCGTATTTTTATGCCTGTCGCAGGCGAACATTATAACCAATAGGAATTTGCTTTTTCGACTGCAAACAATGGCATAATGCGGGTTGTGTGTCAAACCGGAAATCGACACTTCATATTGTCAAGGGAGAAAAGGCGCTCGTGAAAAATTGACGTTGGACAAAAGGGAACGCTCGAAATGCAAACACCTGCGTTTCACAAGCGTTCTACATCGGACTATCAAAGGGTTAGACCACCCAAGTTCTGGATACGCCCCCATGGTACATTCGCCGGACCGCAGAAAATCATCGTTGCCCGGCCAGAGGGGCACCGAACGTATCCTGTCTCCGATTCGATGTATTACTTACCACATTGCCAATGCAGTCAACAGGGCTGTCCCGGTCTGAGTCATGCTGAAGTGAACCTACCTAGGGCAGGCAAAACATAATCTCCCTCAGTACATCCTCTAAATTGGGAATGGAGGATGGGATTATATTCCCTTCGGTAGAAACATGTTTATGGTGAGTCGGGACATCTTTTTTTGCAGTGTATGGATGGTTATCATATCGAAAAATCAGCTCCTTATCCTTTTGATAATGATAGCCATATTTATATTTGGTTATCCCAACTTCGGTATCAACGAATTCCTTAAAATACAACTCTGATCCATCTACAAAAGTCAACGAGCCCCTTATAAATCCTATGTATTTAGTCCGTTGCTCGAATAGCACTTGCCTGCAGATAATTGCCGGGCAATTGGAAATGCCATCGTCTATCTGACGGAAGTAGTCAGCTATGTGCAAATCCGGATCTCCTGAAGGCGTGACAACCTCTCTTCTAACCGCTTAACCGTTTCATACTCGCCTGACCACTCGATGGCATCCATTTCAGTAGCTTGCGCAATTTCTTGATATGCCTTTGCAAGGAAGTCGGCAGTAGACAAATTGAACCTTTTCTCAAACAGAAATAATTTTGCTTCAGTTTTCAAAATGGCAGTCAATATTTCTTTTTTTTCTGCTTCTAAGGCTGCAACAACTATGGCTTCTATTGATTTCTCATGCGGAGATACTAATATTAGCTGGCTCAATCCTGTCACCTCCTCTTGATCAGTAAAATCATACTATAGATTTTAAGATAATTGATTTCACTGCGTTATCGGTCGAAATTCTCGACGACGTACCCGCATGTACGCCTTACTCGGATTTCTCCCTCTGGCCTTGTGAAATCAATTATCTTAAAATCTATAACAGATCATGTCTTTTATGTCAAAACCTTCCTCACCACTTAACCTGATGTTCCCCGAAAAGCCTCAACGCGCTTAGTGGGTACCTCCTGTATTGCCCATCATAAGAAGAAGTTTTTTTGGTTCGGGGGCACCCATAAAAAGGCAGGTCCCACCGAAAGAATGGCGGGCAGGCATAGAAGAAAAATACACCTCTGCTTTCGAAGACAACCCCCTTTCCCTTTCACGCGAACGTCCACACGACGATGTCGCTTTCGCCTCCCCGTTCCGCGCCCGTTTCTTCCGTCCTGTTGGTTTTCGTTCAGCCCGGCTTCCTGTGCGCTTCCGTACCGATACTGACAGATGCTGGCCGGCACCGGTCACTCTCTGAGCGTAGGCCTCCGGCTAGTAGAGCCTACGGCTCGGAAAGCTCTACTAGCCGGAGGCCCATCAGGAGGGGTAGGGGGTTGAAAATTCGGCAGATCTCTGATAGGATCTCTGATAGGTTATTGATAGTCAAATGAATTGGAGTGTCGTTTTGAGCCATTGATTTTCAATATTCAGGCACAAGCAATGCTTCTTTCAACGAAAGAGATACGCCCCGAGCAAGCGAATGGCTTCGTGGGCACGGGTGAGAGACAGATTCTTGAAGGAGCATTGTCATAAGGAAGGATACAGTATGGCCGTCCGTTTTCACCCGCATGCACAGGAGCGTATGAGTGAGCGCGGTGCTACTGAAGATGAGGTGAAAGCCACAGTGCAACAGGGGGAACAATTTGCCGCCAAGTTCGGACGTACTGGCTTTCGGCGCAATTTTGCGCTTGACGGTGAGTGGCGTGGCAGGCATTACAAGACGAAACAGGTTGAAGCCTACGCTGCTCAGGAAGGGACAGACTGGCTGGTCATCACAGTTATAACACGTTTTTTTTGAGTCCATGGAAAAGGGGGATATGCTATGAGATTCAGTTATGATCCTCGGTACAACATCGCGTACCTTCGTTTTCATAAGAAGTGCGCTGAAGTCGAGACCATTCGCATCAGTGATGAGTTAGTTGTGGATATGGCTCCGGATGGGATGATCTATGGTATTGAGTTGCTAAACGCAAACGAGCAGCTCCGGCGTGAAGACATGGGAAAGCTTCTGGTTATTAACGAAGAAACCGGCGAACAAACAGAGTTGCCCCTGTCCATTTGCTGACGTGAGGATATTCTCGACAGCAGGGTCACCCATTAACAAATACGTCCTCGACGACCAGCCGGCCGCAGTTCCTTTAAATTGATAGCATACTTGCTCTATGAACTACCATCAGTTCTGTAGGGTGGGCTGTGCCCACCGTTAATATTTTTGTTCAGGTTCGCATCCATTGTTGGCACGAGAAAATCTTGTATCACTAACCGGAAAGTTCTCCACTGCCCGCTGAGTCTGTGCTCCGTAGTAGGCCTCTGACTTCACCTTTGGTGTCTCTTTCGATCCTAAATTCAATCTCTTCATCGGCCATATCGCTACCTCCTTCTTGAGGGTGGTCTAGTTATGGCTCATAATCCGATGAATAAGCAAAGCATGTCAACCATAAGCATCAGACAACGGCCGGAAGTCAAAGGCATTCTCTTTACCCCAGAGTCCCAATATGCTAAGCTTAGTGATCAACGATAAAAGGATAGTAAGGATAGTAGTGTGTGTGAGATGGACTATCAAGGAATAATCATCCGACCTCCAAGTGAGGCAAACAGCATCATCCTCCAGGTTACCGTGGGATGTTCGCACAACAAGTGCACGTTCTGTGGCACTTATAAAGGCGTGCGTTTTAAGATCAAGCCGGAATCGGTTGTTGAAAAAGACATCGAGTTTGCGGCAACCTATTGCAAGCGCCAGCGCCGCGTTTTTCTTACTGATGGCGATGCCCTGATCCTGCCCCAGGCAAGGCTCTTGAAGCTCTTGGAGACGATTCGCCAGCGCCTTCCCTGGGTCACCCGCGTCGGCATATATGCAAATGCCAAGAGTATCCGCACCAAAACCAGAGAGGACTTAAAGGCCCTGCGTGACAACCGGCTGGGTATTGTTTACATGGGCCTTGAAAGCGGTGATGAAGCTACTCTCAAGAATATTCGAAAAGGCGTCAGTGTGCAGACGACGGTGGAGATGGGCCGAAAGGTAATAGAGGCCGGGATCAAGCTCTCTGTGACCGTGTTGCTCGGGCTGGCAGGCCCCGAACGCTCTGAAGTGCACGCACGGGCCACAGGCCGGGCCCTGAGTGCCATGGACCCTGATTATGTTGGCGCATTAAGCCTCATGCTCCTTCCTAACACGCCCCTGGGGCGAGATAACATAGAAGGACGTTTCAAGTTGATCAGCGCCAAGGAAATGTTAACAGAGCTCAAGACTATGATCACCCACACAGACCTTTCTTCTGGGTTATTTCATGCCAATCATGCTTCCAACTATCTTCCTGTCAAGGCAAGGCTCCCCAGGGACAAGGAGACAACAATCGGTCTCATCGACCAGGCTCTGCGGGGCGATATCCCTCTGAAGCCGGAGTTCCTGCGTGCGCTCTAGTCTCAGATCTAACCGCACTGGTCGGATTTGGGGAGGACGCGGTCTGTATGCTATCCTTTCAGGGTTCGCACCTTCAAGGAGATCTCCTGCAACTGTAAAGGTGAAGCTCCACAAGGGGCTCCAGTGAGCAGGCAGGCTGCTTTTTGAGTCTTTGGAAAGGCGATTACGTCCCGGATGGAGGATTCTTTGGCCATCAGCATGACAAGTCTATCAAAGCCCAGCGCGATACCGCCATGCGGAGGGGCGCCAAAGTCAAGGGCTTCCAGCATAAAACCAAATTTGTTCTCATAGGTTTCGCGATCCATACCCAGGGCCTCAAAGACCTTTTCCTGGACCGCGCGATGATGGTTACGGATGCTGCCGCCGCCGATCTCTATTCCGTTAACGACCAGGTCATAGGCCCGGGAGAGCACTGCATGCGGGTCTTGAGTGAGTCGTCCTATGTCCCGCTCAAGCGGCGCTGTGAAAGGATGGTGTACAGCCACATACCGTTTTTCATCCTCGTCATATTCCATAAGGGGAAACTCGGTCACCCATACAAAGTCGTATTGGTCGTTATCCACAAGGCCGAGTTTGTGACCCAGGTGATTTCGGAGGTGTCCCAGGGCCTCATTTACCACCTTGCGTTGATCGGCAATGAAAAAAACAAGGTCACCCGGCTCCATGTCAAGCCTGTCGGCAAGCGAAGCTTTTTCAGAATCGGTAAAGAACTTGGCAATAGGCGATTGCCAGGCATCGGGGCGGACCTTGATCCATGCCAGGCCCTTGGCCTTGTAAATGGCTACGAATTCGGTGAGGTTGTCAATCTCTTTTCGAGACAGATCAATGCATCCCTTGGCGTTTACGGCCTTGACAAGACCGCCAGCCCTTGCCACATTCGCAAAGGTCTTGAACTCGGAGTTAATAATAATGTCAGAGACGTCTTTCAGTTCCAGTCCGAATCGCAGATCAGGCTTATCCAGGCCAAAGCGGCCCGTTGCCTCCTCGTACGTCAGGCGCTTAAAGGGCAGATTAAGCTCTATTCCAAGGATTTCTTTAAACAGGGCGGCCATCATTCCCTCGGTCATGTCCATTACATCTTCTTCCGAAACAAAGGACATCTCCACGTCGATCTGGGTAAATTCCGGCTGTCGGTCCGTTCGAAGGTCTTCGTCTCGAAAGCACCTGACAATCTGATAGTATTTGTCGAATCCGGCCATCATCAAAAGCTGCTTAAAGATCTGTGGTGATTGCGGAAGCGCATAGAACTGACCTGGATTAACGCGGCTTGGCACGAGGTAGTCGCGCGCGCCCTCTGGTGTGCTTTTGGTTAGAAAAGGGGTCTCAATGTCCAAGAAACCTGACTCATTCAGATACGAACGAATCGTGGCAGCCGCCCTGTGCCGAAGGATAAGGCTATTCTGGAGCTCAGGCCGACGCATATCCAGGTAACGGTAACGAAGCCGTATGTTTTCAGAAACCTGTGCATCATCGTCCAAGACAAACGGGGGTGTTTGCGACCGATTCAAGATCCTAAGCTCTGAAACCATTACGTCGATCTCACCGGTCTTCATGTTGGGGTTGATCATGCCGTCGGGCCTATGCACCACAGTGCCGCGAACTGCCAGCACAAACTCGCTGCGGATGGCATGGGCCTTATCGTGGACTGCCTTATTGAACTCCGGGTTAAAGACCACCTGGGTGATCCCTTCGCGATCACGCAAGTCCATAAAAATAACACCGCCGTGGTCTCGACGGCGCAGTACCCATCCCATAAGCACCACTTCTTCGCCCAAGTCTTTGGCGGTCAATTGCGAACAGTGGTGAGTTCGTTTCAAGTTTCCAAGGGAATCAAGCAAAACTGGCTCCTTTCAGATCTTT
>JAUVJO010000212.1 GCA_030592345.1 Deltaproteobacteria bacterium | reverse complement strand
CCTGCCTGTCTGCCAGAAAGTCAAGGAGAGCACGCATCATATCTCTCACAAACAAGTCTAACCTCTCTTCAACATCTTCAATTCTCTCTTTCGGTTTTACCGGAGTGATTGAGCGAATAAAAAGATCATGGGTGTTGTCTCTTTGTATGGCGTGAAGCGCCAAGTGAAAACGATTGACGTTTTTGTCATGGGTAGCCTTGTTCTTCGTCTGAAACCAAAAGTATACGAGCTGTTTCGTGCCCATACGGTCTATAATCATCTTTGTAACCGTTAGATCTTCAAACCCGGGAACATCGGCAATCTTGTGGGTTGAGGTTTCTTCAGTTTTCCATCCCGATGCAGGCAGGCACACTGTTGGGGTGTGAAAAAAATTCTGGTTTTCGAGAAATGCTGTTTCCCGGTAACCCAAATAAAGGGATACTTCACCATATTTGATGTTCTTATACAAAGCACTGAATGCATCCTCAGCGCCCGATCTGACAATGATGTCGGGGTCCAAAGGCGCATCCTGTCCTCGCCAATCAGCGAATGCAAGGGGGAAACTCCCTATCCCTCCCTTAATCGGAAGGGCCGGAAGGGCCTTGGTACTCCAGCTCAACCCACCCACTATCAGAAGCAGCAAAATCGAAACGAGGAAGGCTCCATTGTTCCTGGACCTAACCACGGGAACGTCCTCCAAGGCAGCTTCGGGAATTCCACTAACCCCACCACCAATGCCTTTGGGTGGAAGCAAGCGCAAAAATCTACCAAGAATAAAAAGAAATGCAAAGGCCACCATAAAAATGGCCCACCCCGAGAAACCGTGAAAAAACCCCTGGGCCACCTCGGAGCCATATATATAGGTTAGTACTCCCGTAATCCCTATCCTGAGACCATTGGTCAAAACGGCAATCGGAATTGTGGAAAAAACACAAAAAACTCGCTTCCATGCCACACGCTCGAAGAAATAGGCGTAAAGAACACCAAGGGCCAAGAGGGGAAAAACGAATCTGAGGCCGCTGCACGCATCCACGACCTGGAGTTGAGTAACACCCAGATCGATCACATTTCCGCTGACATGTACCGAGAGACCACACATTCTTATGATTATCCCACCTAGCTTTGATGACACGGCCTTTAGGAAAACCCCAAAGGTCCTGTCTAAGATAGATGGCAAAGGGACCATAAAAACAAGAAAACCCAGCGGCAATATCAACCTTTTGACTGCCTCGACCCCAAAACAAAAAGCAGCAAAAAGAATGATAAGAATTGGTATTGCGGGCCTTGAGATATGTGGGCTTGAACCAAGTGTCCCATAGATGGAAAGTAAAATAAAAAAAACCAGGGGCGGCAGCATAGACCAGGAACTCTTCACTTGAAGATCCCCCAGACCGGAACGTTTGTCCCACAGGAGGTAGACTGAAATAATCGGAATCAGAAAGCCATATGAATAATCCTCATTGGTCCACCATGTGTTCACGATACCCTTGAACGGAATCCAATAGGCTGCCACAAAAAGAATCAAAAGGCCAAACGCCTTGAACCACGGATTTTGCAAAATGTGTTCTTTTACGTTCATACGGTGCTCGCGCTCTTTCGCAATGCCCACTTGTTTCTGAGAAGCCAGGCCAGCGGCACCCAGAACTGCCGCCTCATCAGATGGCCTACGCTTCCAATCATCCAACAGTTGCACGTGCAGGCATCGACTTTTCTGCGCGCCTCCTCGGCTTCACGGCTTGCCCAGATCTCCTGGAACGGTTTCTCCTTGATGTTACCAAACGGGAAATCCATAACATTACATGGCCTGATAATACCATACGGGTCCACGAAAAAGGAATCTGTGCCCATGGTGCATTTCATGGCCCTTTGCTTACCATATATATGCTCAATCAGTCCCCGAGTAAAGTATGCGCGAAACCAATCCTTGGGGTGACGAGATCGCAAGAATTCACCTATTAGTTTTTCCAGCCCAAGCCTTACCTCACATTCGTCATTGATAACATTATCCATCTTCTGAAAGTAATAGGCATTATGTAGAATGGCCGTGGCCAGTTCTACACGGTTTTCTTTAGTAAGCCTGTAAAGCGATACCAGGTCTTTCGCATTCTGATCAGAGACAGTCACGGCAATTCCAAGATCCTTAAGGCCCAGGTCTTTAAGGCCTTTTAAGGTTTTTATGGCCTTTTGATATCCGCCTTTTACACCCCGAATCTTATCGTGGGTCTCCTCCATGCCATCTATGCTGATGCGGATACCCACGTCGCGGTGCCGGCTCATGACCTCTAACGTCCTTTTGGTAAGAAAACCATTGCTGCTGATCACCACCCGTTTTGCCTTCTTCTTCACAACCTCAAGGATATCGCTTAGATCTTCCTTGAGAAAGGGTTCCCCTCCAGTAACATTCAGCCGAACCATCCGGGGGAGGGTTTCGAGATCTTGAGGCCCAATCTCTTCTTCCTTTTTGCTCGGGTGTTTCCATATATCGCACATGGCACAGCGGCTATTGCATCGGTAGGTTACGGCAAGAATGCCATCCATATTATTCTCCCATTTTTATGTTAGCCACAGACACACACCGACGAACACTGACATTTTCCTCTGCCGACACAGGCTTCCGCATAATACACGTTGTGCTTTCAGCGTATGATAAAATCAATTATCTCTTCAACAACTTGTTTCAAATCTACGATAGTACTCTCAACGATACCGTTCTGATAGTGTTTATGATGTGGGAATGTGGAAAGTTCAGGATGATGTGGCATATTGTCGTATCTAAAAATAAGAGTGCCATCACCCTTCATGTAATGATATCGGTACTTGAGTCTCTCAGGCGTTATGGATTCGGTGAATTCCAGGATCGTGCCGTCAAGAAAAACGATTCTACCCTGAACAAACAGAAAACCTAAGGAAAACTCAATATTATAATCGATATGCTCCTCAATACTAAACCAATCTGCCAGCTTAAGGGCAATCCGGATATCTCTGAGTCTGTTTTCAAGATTCATATTTGAGGTTTTCGAGATCACGCACTTTCTTTTGCAGGACACTTACAACGCTGGCAAGATGATCCCACTCTAACCATTCCTTGTCATCACCAAGCTCACCTCTTGCAAACATTTTCGAGAATGATTCAGTATCCATCCCTTTGGTTTCCTCAAATCTTTCCATTCTTTTTCGGTAAGCAAACAGCTTCCTTTCCAACACCCCCTTGCCAATGTTAATGCTTTCTTGAAGACTTGATAGTGCATTTTTGTCAACCGTGACCTTCGCATAATCAGCCATAATAGACTCCCCCTTATTTCAATTTCAAAAGCGACAGATACAGCCCTTCCATCTGATCCGCTATGTTATCCCAGGAATAGTTTCTCAGAACGTAGTTTCTGGCTGCTTCCTTTTTCTCCTTTACCATCTCCGGATGCTCGATCAGCTCCGCCAAAACTCTCCCCAGGTCTTCCGAATTTCGATTTTGAAACATGTAACCGTATTCCTCCAACGCCTCTACATTTTCCGGGATGTTGCTTGCCACACAGCAGTTCCCATAGCTCATGGCCTCTAGAAGAGCTATCGGTAATCCTTCGAGAGTTGAAGGAAGGCAAAAAAGGTAGGCATTGCTGAACAGTTCCTCTAAAGGCTCACCAGTAACAAAACCGGGAAAGATGATTCTATTATCTCCTCTTGCCTTTCCCTTGAGCAAAGCTTTGTATTTTTCTGCGTGGGCCGCATCCCCAGCGATAACAAGCTTCATATCGGTCTGAAGAGAACGAAAAGCCTCGATCAAAAAATGCGAGCCTTTTTCCTCAACAAGCCTTGCTGCAAAAAGGATATAGCGGTTCGGTTCAATCCCTTGTTCTAATATCCATCTCGGCTTACGCGATTCAACATTGCTCACACCGGTTGGTATGTAAATGACATCACGACCAAATTTCTCTTTATAATAGTTTTTTTGAACTTTTGATACAGATGTTGTGAGGTTAGGAAAATATACAGCAGTGTAATCTGCAAGCTTGAAAAAGGTAGTACCAATAATACCCCATTTATCGCGCTTCCACTCCAGGCCATGGGTTTGGACCACAGTCGGAATGCCCTTGATCCGTGGGAAAATTGAAAAGAGAGAAGGCCCCACGGCGTGTACATGAACAATATCGACGTCGTTTCTCTTCAACAGATCTAAAGTTGCTTGAAAACAAATAGAGAGTTTATGGAGGCTCTTGCTGTCAATGGATGGAACCGTCCTGATCTCCATACCCTTGAATGTGCCATCTGACGTGCCGTAATCGCGGCTGCTGTACACGATCACGTGATGCCCTTTCCGCACCAATCGTGAGCCTATCTCTTCGGTGAGCTTTTCAATACCACCTCCAATTGGAATACCCTTCACTGCGATGTAAGCGATCTTCAAAACTTTAGCTCCGCTTCGCTCCGCAATTGGTCGACTGGTCGAGTAGTTAATTGGTCGAGTGGTTGATTGTTTCAAGTACCTTACAACTTGACGACCCCGCCTGCCAACGCCTGGTTTGCCGGGTAATTGTAACGGCGGCACAAATGGCACTGGCGGGCAGGTCGACTATTTAACTACTCGATTAAAATCGTAGGAATTTCAACAGGTTGCAGAAATTCCGAGATGTACAAATTAGCTCCCGTTCGCCCCGCGGGTTCTTTGTCGTCCTATATTTACATGCGTCCGCAGCTATGTTGACCCGCTGCTTGGAATATGCTATAGACTTTCACATATTAAATTTCACCGCGTTATCGGTCGTCGGCGTATTACAATACAGCCTCCTCCCTCTGGCCTTGTGAAATCTAATATGTGAAAGTCTATAAATTGGATTACTAAGAAACGAACCGACGTACACAGGAGTAGACCATGGAGGCAAATGTAAGCACTCACAGCGGCTGGGAAATCGATCAATTCTTCAGGTTGCTAGAACGACACCCAAGCTTGATTGGACAGGCTGTCCACCGTCTGCTACAGGAGAACGAGGACATCCGATGGTCGGTGGTGGTGGGCGCCTACCGAAATGGGCAGATTAACCTTGGCAAAGCCGCTGAGTTCTTAGGAGTCCCCGAACTCGAGCTCCGCGACCGTTTCATCGACTTGGGCATCCCATTGCGCATCGGGTCAGCAGATCTGGCTGAGGCTCGCGCCGAGGCCGAGGCTGTGCGCACCTGGTTCGGCAGCACTGCAGACAAGGATCGCTCATGATCACTCTGCTGGACAACACGGTGATGTCCAACTTTGCCGTGGTGGAATGCCCTGACCTTCTTCCCACTGCTTTTGGCGATACATTGGCGACGCCCGAACAGGCCTTTGAGGAACTGGAAGCTGGGGTACGTGCGGGCAAGTTGCCCTGCCTCGACTGGCAATGGTTGCCCGTATGGACTCTGGAGACAACAGAGGCACCCCGCTACCACGAATTCCTCCACAACCTGAACGCAGGTGAAGCGGCGTGCCTGACGATAGCCATTACACGCGGGTGCCGCGTGCTGACCGATGACCGTGACGCCCGCGAATTGGCCCGTCATTTGCGGATTCCACTTTCTGGAACCTTGGGCGTCTTGACACGCCTCGTGGATATCGGACATTTGAGCCTGGATGAGGCCGATGCCCTGTTGTTGCAGATGATTGCAGCCGGGTATCGCTCGCCAGCGACTTCACTGCGAGACATTATCTAAACGATGATCGTGCGTATGAATATTCGCTGTGTCCACCTGCAGTGATCTCCCCCATCCTCTTTGCAATCCGCAATCCAAAACCCTTCAGCCTCCGTGAATGTCCGTGCTTAATTCGAAGATGCCAGGGTGAACTCACCACTACAGCCAACTTTAGATGCAAGCCGGACATAATCTCTCGTGTTTTCAAAGCTTCAAGGTATGTTCCGCCATACTCTGAATACACATATGAAACCCCAGACACATGCAAACAAATAACTGGCCGCCCTAGCCAGCTATTGACTGTCAATGCCCTTCGGGCATATTCAAAATCATCGAAAGATTGCATGGTTAATCTCAACTAAACATCAAGCTTATTCCGCCAGAGGCGGATTGCATTTTTTGTACGGCCATGTCGGCAGGACAAAATGTCTGTGTG
>JAUVJO010000427.1 GCA_030592345.1 Deltaproteobacteria bacterium | reverse complement strand
GGATCAGCAGATTCAATTATGTCCTCAAAAAAATTATACCATCTCTGGAAGTTCTGAACATGAGTACGAATATATTGGAGAGCTTCGGAGTAATGCAGGAAGTGCGAGATTCCTTATGGGGGCAGGAGGGTACCGTTGGAAAATAACGCTATTCTCTTAATACTGGTGCGTTTTAAGTTAGTAAAACGAAAAATTTAAACATGGCTGAAGAAGGGAATATCTCGTCTCTGTTGCCGGGGACCAAAAAAAACAAGCCGATTGACATTAAGGGGTTTCTGTCACGGTATTTCGTCTTTATGATCATTGCCGGCAATTTCGGATTTACCCTGCTCGCACCTTTTGGCTTGCTGGCCATTAAACCCTTTTACAAGGCAACAGCCAGGATAAGGATAGACCCTGTTGTCCAAACCTTTATCGGTAAAGGTGAAGAAACATCTATCTTACAGCAGTATAGAGGATTTGCCAGAACCCAGGCAATCAGCATGAGGAGTATTCCGATCCTTGCAGAAGTCATCGAATGCCTTACCCCCGAGCAAAAAAATGCCAATTTCCCAAAGGGGGTTTCTCTGGAAATGTGTGCCGCCATTCTCGAAAAGAATCTTTATATTGAGCCGATCTACGGCTCCCATCTCATTGATCTCGCCATTCATGGAAACAGCTCTGTCGGCCTTGCCGAGATCCTGAACAACCTGATGGCGGTATACAAGAAGAGCCTTGAATCAGAAAAAAGGGTTAAAAATGCCAACCGGCTTAAATTTCTGCGTTCGGAATATGATGCTTTAAGAAAAAAAATACAAGAAAAAATGGAAAAACTTCAAAAACTGGTAAAACATACCAGCACCAGCAGCTTCAGCGAGGCCTTCAATGTTTACTACAAAAAAGCCGAGCAGCTTCAGCATGCCTTTGTCGAACTTTATTTACAGCGGGTAGATGCTGAAAACTTTTACCACCAGCGACTCAAAGAAAAGGAAGAGATTTTGGCACTGTCTATGCAACCACAGGTTGAAGAAATGGTTGCCAATGACTGGGGGCTTGATTCAACCCAGTCCTGGACCTATCAAAAATTACAGGAAATGCGATCCACTCTTGACGGGTTGAGCCCAGACAACAAAGATAGAATATATACTGAAGAGAAAATGAAGGCCATGCGCAAGTATGAAAAAGATATGACGGATGAGGTTAGGGAGCTGGCCAGAATCGTTATTTATGGAAAGCGGGAATATGAGCTGGAAAAACAACTGATAAGCGCAAAAAATAAATTCGAAACCATCAAAACCGCTCAAAAGAATATCCGGGTGAAACTGGAAAACGCGAAAGATGAGGCGGTCCTCAATTCTGAACGATTAATAGTCGGGGAACAAATCCAGGCAGAGTTGAAACACATGCGCGAGCTTTTGTTTAAATATGAATCCCGGATCAATGAACTGGGCGTCCAGTCAAACGCCCCGAATCGCGTCTACATATCGGTTCGTGCCCAAACACCCGATTTTCAGGCCGGCAGTAATGCCAAAAAACTTTTTATGCTCTGTCTTGTTCTTCCGTTTGGTGCTATCACCTTTATCCTCTTTATTATAGAGTTCATGGACAACCGCATCAGAAGCCCGCTAAATGTGGTGCATGCGCTGGGGTATCCTTCCACATGGCCTATTGCCAAGGCGCCGAAGGAAGTTCAATTTTCCAGGGTTACTCTGGACGCCCCGAACTCTGTTTCGTCCAAAGCTGTGCGCAGCCTGGCGATTCGGTTGAATCGTGATGCGGAAAATAATCAAAGCAAGGTTTTCCTGTTCAGTGGTGTTGAACCCCGAACCGGGACCACGGAGATTTTGCTCAATACTGCTCACCAGCTTGGACAGATGGTGCCCCAGGTTCTTTTAATAGAAAGCACTTCAGATAACCCCACACTCAGAAAATTGTTGGGTGTTGCTTCCTCTCACCCCGGGCTTTCTGAAATCCTTGATGGCAGAAATACTTTTGAAGAATGTGTTT
>JAUVJO010000253.1 GCA_030592345.1 Deltaproteobacteria bacterium | reverse complement strand
TAACCTTGCTCGTAGGACGGTTCAGATTTCGGTGAGCCCTGAACCTCTAAACCATTGAACCTGTGAACGCTTACTTGAGGCCCCTGCCTGTCAGTGAACGGACAACGGACAACGGACAACGGACAATAGATCACTTAAACTCAAAGCCTTTTTTTCTAAAGACCTTCAAACAAGCGTCAGCAACTTCAGGGTCATAAAGTACCCCCCGGTTTTTGGAGATCTCCTCCAATGCCTTATCCAGCCCAAGGGCTGGCCGGTAAGGGCGATGGGAGGCCATGGCTTCGACCACATCAGCAACAGCCAGGGTCCTCGCTTCCAAAAGGATCTCTGAGCCGGCCAGACCAGAAGGGTACCCAGAGCCATCGATTCTTTCGTGATGTTGAAGCACCATCTGGGCAATCGGCCATGGAAATTCTATGTTTTTCAATATGTCGTAACCTATGCCGGGATGCGCTTTGACCAGAGAGAATTCTATTTCGTTTAACTTCCCGGGTTTACTCAGGATCTGCGCCGGAATGCATATCTTGCCAATATCGTGAATCATTGCGGCCATGCGAATCCCGTTAGTTTGTTTTTCTGAAAGGCCCATTTCGTTAGCGATGGCGCATGCAAGATCGGCCACGCGCAGTTGATGTCCGGCCGTGTAAGGGTCCCTCATTTCAAGGGCGAATGCCATGGCCCGGATGCTTCCTTCGAGTGCTCTTCGCCACTTTTCCGTACTCTCCTGGAGTGACGCTGTACGCTCTTTCACCTTTTTCTCAAGGTTCTCCCGGTAAGCCCGATTTTCGATCTCGAGATCTCTGCGACGCAACGCGCTGGCCACGCTGACCAGTATCCTGTTTTGGTCAAAGGGTTTAGTGACGTAGTCAAAGACGCCTATCTGCAGGGAAACGTATGCAATTATCGGATCACACATTCCGGTTACCATGATCGCTGCTGTATCCGGAGACTCGGCCAAGACAGATCGGATGAAGTCAAGCCCTGATTGTCCGGGCATGTTCATATCGCAGAGGATCAATTCAAATTCGCGCACCTTCAGAAATTCATGGGCCTCTGAGGCGTTAGCGGCCAGGGTGCAGTTGTAATTGCTCCTATCGAGTATTTGACCGATCAGGCGACGGATAGGCTCTTCATCATCGACGATTAAGATGTTTGTCATTTTCGTTTTCCGATTGGGTTCTCTCCTCAGGCAACACGGTTGCCCGAGCCCTTAAGTACATAGAACTTCAGCTTGGATCAAGGCAACCGTGTTGCCGGGATAGATGGCAGGAGGAGACACCATCCCCAAGTTATTGAGAAGTTACAGATTTACCCTTTCGACTATTGCCTTGTAACAATATTCCAAAATTCCCGGGTCGTCAATTTGTAAAAACCATTTTTTTGGTGCCTGGAGTTCTTGGGAATTGAGGTTTTTGGCCAGATGATTTACATTTTGCAAAAAACAAGATATTGAAGTGTCATTACAGCCCACGTATGCGTTCACAGGTTCGGAGTTCGGTGAACCCAGAACTCAGAACCCCTGAACGGTTACCAGCCCATTTTTGCCAGAAAGGCGATTTTAATAATCCCAAGGAGAAAAAGGATGAAGCAGGCACAGACCCACAAGACCATTGGCGCGGTTATGGTGGTGGGGGGCGGTATTAGCGGGATGCAGTCCGCCCTGGACCTTGCCTCCATGGGTTTCTATGTGTACCTGGTTGAGGCCTCACCTGCCATTGGTGGGACAATGGCGCAACTGGATAAGACCTTTCCGACCAATGAGTGCGCCATGTGAATTATCTCTCCCAAGCTGGTCGAGGTCGGCCGGCACGCCAACATCGAGATGCTGACGCTTTGCCAAGTACAGGGAATATCCGGGGATATGGGAGATTTCGAGGTCACCATATCCCAGTCTCCACGTTACATTGATGTGAACCTGTGTATAGCCTGCGGCCTGTGTGCAGAAAAATGCCCCAAGCGCGTTGTTGATTCGTATAATGCCGGCCTTAGCAAACGAAAGGCCGTCTATCTGCTCTATCCCCAGGCGGTTCCCCAAAAGTATGCGATTGATCCGGAGCAGTGTATCTATTTTCGGAAAGGGGGGCGGTGCAAGGCGTGCCAGAAATTTTGCCCCGCTGGCGCGGTGAACTTTGAGGACAAGGCCGTGGTCCGCAATATCCGCGTGGGCGCGATGATCTTGTGTCCCGGATCTGTTCCTTACGATCCGGCAAATCATGACACTTTTTCCTACTGCCGTGAGCCCAATGTTGTCACCAGCCTGGAGTTTGAACGGATACTGAGCTCAACAGGTCCCTTTCAGGGACATTTGGTAAGACCCTCTGATCAAATAGAACCAAGAAAGATTGCATGGCTCCAGTGTGTGGGCTCCCGAGACAGCCACAAAGGTGCCAACCCCTACTGCTCAACGGTCTGCTGCACATATGCGATTAAGCAGGCCATGATTGCAAAGGAGCACAGCACAACAGACCTGGATGCAGCCATATTTTATATCGACATTCGCACCCAGGGGAAAGACTTTGAAAAGTACTACACGCGAGCCAGGGATGAAGATAAGGTGCGGTTCGTAAAGTCAAAGATTGCGAGCGTCATGCCTGCGGACGAGACAGGAAACCTCGCGATTCGATATACGGACTTCCAGGGGAGGCGGGTCGAGGAAGACTTTGACATGGTGGTCCTCTCAGTGGGGCTCAGCGTACGGAAAGATACTGTGTCCCTGGCCGAAAAACTCGGTATAGAACTTGACAAGTACTGTTTTGCAGCCACGAACAGCTTTAGACCGGTAGAAACATCCCGGCCCGGCATCTACGTTTGTGGGGTCTTTCACGGACCCAAGGACATCCCATATTCGGTTATGCAGGCCAGTGCGGCGGCCTGTGCGGCAGGGAGCAGGCTTTCCGAAGAACGTCATAGCCTGACAAAGGAAAAACCTCGAATCGCTGAGCGGGTCGTGGCCGGGGAGCCACCAAGCGTGGGCGTATTTGTGTGCAACTGCGGCGTGAATATCGGAGGCATTGTGCGGGTGCCTGAAGTGGCAGCTTATGCACAGAGCTTACCATACGTGACTTACGTGGAGGAGAATCTCTTCACGTGTTCCCAGGATACCCAGGAAAAGATGAGCGAGGTGATCAAGGCCCGCGGTCTTAACCGTATTGTGGTGGCTGCTTGCAGCCCGAGAACCCATGAAATGCTTTTCCAGGAAACCCTGACCCAGGCAGGCATTAACAAATACCTCTTTGAAATGGCGAACATTCGCAACCAGTGTTCCTGGGTCCACAGTAATGATCCGGATGCAGCCACTGAAAAAGCCAAGGACCTGGTTCGCATGGCCGTAGGCAAGGCAGCACGATTGGACCCCCTGGACGAGATGAAGGTGGATGTGATCCAGGCAGGGCTCGTTATCGGGGGTGGTCTGGCAGGCATGACAGCAGCGCTCGGGCTGGCAGATCATGGTTTTCCCGTGCATCTGGTAGAAAAGGAAAGGGAACTGGGTGGCTACGGCCGAAAGCTGGGGCACACATGGAAGGGAGAAGACATAGGGGCCTATACGGCTGACACGGTTCAAAGGATCAAAGAGCACCCGCTCGTTTCGGTACACATGGAATCCACAGTAGTAGAGGCCGAAGGGTTTGTCGGCAATTTCAGCTCCACTGTTAAGTGCGGCGAAAAAACCGAGGTCGTTGAGCACGGGGCAGTGATTATTGCCATCGGCGGGAGAGGGCTCATACCCAGCGAATATCATTTCGGCAAACACCCTGATATTTTTACCTCTATTGATCTTGACGGGGCCATAGCAACCGATCATGCAAGGTTAAAAGATGTCAAAGCGGCTGTCTTTATCCAGTGTGTGGGCTCAAGAGAACCGCAAAGGCCCTACTGCAGCAAGGTGTGCTGCACGCAGTCGATTCAAAGTACCTTGAGACTAAAAGCGCTCAACCCCGAAATGGATATTTATGTCCTGTTTCGTGATATTCGTACTTACGGCGAACGAGAAGATATTTTTAGACAGGCCCGCTCAAAAGGGGTTGCCTTTATCCGTTACAGCCTTGAGGAAAAACCGCAGGTGGATATCATAGACGACAAGCTCAGGGTGACAGTCATCGATCAGACACTTCAGGTGCGCGTGGAGATAGATGCAGACATCATCACGCTTGCCTCAGCGATTGTGCCTCCGTCAGATGCCACGCATATTTCAAGGCTTTATAAACTGGCCGTAAACGATGAAGGCTTTTTTCAGGAGGCGCATGCGAAACTGCGGCCTGTCGATTTTGCCACAGACGGCGTCTACATGGCCGGTCTTGCCCACGGACCCAAGCCTGTTGAAGAAAGCATTGCCCAGGCCCAGGCCGCGGCCGCCAGGGCTGTTTCTGTGCTGGCATCAGAGGCGATTTATGCAAGCGGCGTTGTGGCGTACAGTAATCCGGCATATTGCTCGAGCTGCGGTGTGTGTACTGAGATCTGCCCGTTTGGTGCTGCGAGCCTTGATGCCAAGACAGGCACAGCACAAATCAACCCGGCCCAGTGCAAAGGCTGTGGCCTGTGCGTGGCATCGTGCCGCTCAGGGGCCTTGAACCTGAAAGGATTTGACCAGGCCCAGACTTTTGCTATGATTGATGAGGCACTGGCGTTGTAATGCGGAATGAGTCGAATGCGGAGTGCGGAATGAGTTGAATGCGGATTTCTAACTTTAGGCACTTTAGCTCACTTTAGCTCACTTTAGGCACTTTCACTGATACGGTTGTTACAAACGGATTATGCAACATGAAAGAATGGGAACCAAAGATTATCGCCTTTCTCTGCAACTGGTGCAGTTATAGTGCCGCTGACCTGGCAGGGGTGAGCAGAATGTCCTATCCGGCAAATATCCGGGTCATCCGTATCCCCTGCACGGGACAGATGAGCCCCAAGTTTATTTTGGACGCGTTTCGTCACGGAGCTGACGGCGTATGGGTCTCTGGGTGACACCCTGGTGAGTGTCATTACCTGGAAGGTAATTACTATGCTCGAAGAAAATTCGCCCTGCTGAAAGGCTTTCTTGAACATATCGGTATCGAACCCGGGCGGCTGCAGTTCTCCTGGATTTCTTCCTCAGAGTCAACCAAGTTCGTGGATGTAGCCAAGAGGGTAACAGGGGATGT
>JAUVJO010000258.1 GCA_030592345.1 Deltaproteobacteria bacterium | reverse complement strand
CAATCTATGAAAAAGCCGCAGAAATTGCCGAATCCGCCGGGATCATCATAGCAGATACGAAATTCGAGTTTGGCTTGATAGACGGCAACCTCGTATTAATCGATGAGATCCTGACACCCGATTCATCCCGCTTTTGGCCGCATGATACGTACTTGCCGGGTGGTCCCCAACAGAGCTTTGATAAACAATATGTCAGAGATTATCTCCTTTCTCTTAAATGGAACAAGAAACCGCCCGCACCAGACCTCCCTGCCAATGTGGTGGAAAATACGCGGAAAAAATACGAGGAGGCCCTCGATAGATTGACCGGGATGTTGAAGAAAGTGAAAAATGAAGAGTGAAGAGTGAAGAATGAAAGCTCAAAGTAAACAACTTTATTTAGTGCTTTCAGCCTTGAGCTTTCAGCCTTGAGCTTTCAGCCTTGAGCTTTATTAAGAGCCTACCATGAAATATGACGACAAGCTTGTTCCTATATTGGAGATTGACACTGAAGATAATATGTTCCGCCTCAGTCTGGAGCCAGACCCGAACTCTCTGATAGCCGCTATACAGTCCGTTGGCCTGATCAACCCGCCTGTCTTAAGACAAAAGGAAGATTTAAGGTACCGCATTGTATGTGGTTTTAGACGCATTAGTGCCTGCCGGCACCTCGGTTGGCATGAGATCGACGTGCGGCTTGTGGTGGGAGACGTCTCTGAACTCGACTTGTTCGAGCTGGCCATACTTGATAATCGATCCCATAGGGCCATAAGCGTGGTCGAGCAGGCGCGTGGGATCCAAAAGCTGGAACCTTACATACCTTCCGAAAATCGACTTGAAACCCTGGCATCGCTCCTCGGATTTCCCGTGAATAAAAAGGTCTTTCAAAAAATCCGTGCACTGGGCCGCCTGCCGGAACCGGTCCTGGCAGAGGTCCTTAATAACACCCTCTCCTTTGAAGCCGCTGTCCATCTATGCCCATTTTCACCTAAAGAGGCCCTGTGTTTTCTTGACCTTTTCAAGGGCCTAAAGCTTAGCCAGAACAAACAAATAGAGATTATCACCTTGGTTCAAGAAATTGCTATGCGCGAAGACCTTTGGATCAAGAAGGTCCTTCAATCCAGCGATATCAAGTCAGTCCTGGAGCGACCTGACTTGAACAGAAACGAAAAGGGTTCCCTGTTGCGGGCATATCTTAAGCGTCGCCGGTTCCCGGCCCTGGCAAAAACACAGGAGAGAATCGTGAAAGCTCTCAAGGCGCTTAGGCTCAACGAACACGTGCACATAATACCACCCCCCTATTTTGAAGGCGGCCCATATACACTACGCATGACCTTCAAGAACCAGGATGACTTTTCCAAGCGCCTCAAGACCCTGGATGCCATAGCCAAGAACCCTGATTTGAAAAAGGTCCTGGAACCTTATTGAGATAAGTGAGCTAAAGTGCCTAAAGTGTCTAAAGTGAGTCCCGCCTTTAGCGGGATTAAGGACTTTAAGATATTATTATAAAAAAATGGTCTTTGGTCTTGCAACTTTAGGCACTTTAGCTCACTTTAGGCATTTTAGGCACTTGATTACCCTATGATTTCCCGTCTCTACATAGATGAGAAGGTCAAGGACGAGCCTGCGGCCCTGACAATACAAGAGCGTCTTCACACGATCCCCGCCACTGTGGTCACTGATGCATCCAGGGTCCATGAAGCGCTTGCTGACAGCACAGATCCTGTGGCCCAAGGAAAGAGGGTGCTCTTTCTTACGCGAAACCGTGGGCCTTTCCTGAGAAAATGTCCCGGGACCAGATCGTACATTTGCTGTGGCTATCATATCCTTAATATAGGGACTTACTGCACCATGGATTGTACTTACTGTATCTTGCAAGCCTACTTCCACCCACCAGTGCTCCAGTATTTCGTAAACCAGGAGCAACTATATAATGAACTGGACCATCTTTTTTCGTTGAAGAAACCGCCGTTTTACCGGGTCGGCACTGGCGAGTTTACTGACAGCCTCATATGGGAACCATGGACGGAGCTTTCCAAAACGCTGATTCCATATTTTGCTTCCCAGGACCGCATTGTGTTGGAACTAAAAACCAAGACGAGTGCTGTCGGAAACTTAAAATGCATTACGCACAACAAAAAGACCATCGTGGCCTGGTCCCTTAATCCTCCTTCCATAATCCGCAGTGAGGAGCACGGCACGGCAAGCTTGAAAGCACGGCTTGCGGCCGCGGCCCAATGTGAGGCATGGGGATACCCCCTGGCCTTTCATTTTGATCCGTTGATTATATATAAGGACTGGGAAAACGACTACAGGCAATTGGTCAGGGAGCTGTTCGCGACAGTATCATCGAAAAATATTGTTTGGATCAGTCTGGGTTCCTTTCGGTTTATGCCGTCATTAAAACAGATCATCCGAAAGCGTTTTCCCAAGTCCAAGATTATCTATGGCGAGTTTATTCCAGGGCTTGATAATAAGATGAGATATTTTAAGCCTTTGCGCATAGAGATCTATAAGAAAATGGTCGCCTGGATCAAAGAGCTTGCCCCTGACGTTGTCGTCTATTTTTGTATGGAAGACGAAGAGGTCTGGAAAGAGACCATGGGGTTTGTCCCCAAAGACCGCGGTGGCTTGCCCAAGATGCTGGATGACAGTGCTGCGCGATTCCGTTGACAGGTTAGCACAAGTACACTAATGTTACTTGACCCTGCTATAGATTCTAAGATAATGTTTTTGGCTAAAAAGAGATGAACAGATACTTGATTCTAGATACTGGATTAAGGAAACGATTGAATCACGGACAAGCCCTTAGTGAGATCACAGCAATTTTACCAGTGTTGCCACTACGGCGGCCTGGGCAACCAGCATGCCTGCCACCCATTTGATGATTTCAACTTTCGTGTTGGCCAAATCCACAGCCATCCCTGCCTTGATACCTAGTACATCCGTTTTGCTGGCCACCGCCTGTATCTGTTTGTCCTGGAATTCAATAAGAGCTCTATTTATCGCTTCTGCCTGGATTTCTGCCTGTTTCTCGTCGAAACCAGCAGCCTTGAGCTGCTTAACAAAACTATAGGTGTCAAATACCGTTGTGGCCATCAAATAATCTCCTCAAAGAATAACTCTTCGCACAATACATAAATTTCCTCAATCCGTCAATTGTTGCTTGATCTGCCCTTTGGGGGCGAATTTAAGAGTTGGGGGGAGACAACAACTTTTCCGCATCCTTCTGGAAGAAAGAAAGTGAGCTAAAGTGCCTAAAGTGTCTAAAGTGCCCTAAAGTTAAGGACTTGAAGAAACTGTTTTGTTATTCGTTTTGTCTTTCAACTTTAGGCACTTTAGCTCACTTTAGTTCACTTTAGACACTTAATTTACTCCATACGGCACAAGCGATTTCAAAAGGATGCACCCCCCAAATTCTGGACACCTTACCGGCATTTTTTGCGTACTTCGAGCCTCTGCAATGAGATATTGCGTTTTTTTTGCCCTTCCTTGTCCATTATTTCTCACGGTTTATTATGGCATTATGGACCACAGTGAAGTGATACGCCATATATAGTAGTATATTTCTTATTTGATATCTATATGTTGCGGTACATTTCAGAGATGGAATTATTTTACAAATTGTTGATTTATTGTTATTTTTCTATTGCTTTTTCTGTTGACTGTTTGGTATAAGATTAATGAAAGATAATTATATAGATCTTTTGCAAAATTATGTGGTCCTGCAAAATGACATTCAATATATAGTAGCTCAACATCATTTGGACTCTATATATTGATATCAATGTTGAACAGGCCGTAATTTTGAACTTTGGATTACAGAAGATGGTAGATTTTGGAAAAGGGGCCGTCGCCAGGATTTGCGCAGGGGGCGGGGCCGAATAAGGCTCGCGTCTCACCCACTCCGGGGGGGGTGGGTGTCATACTTGCCAGGATAAGCCATCTCAAGATCCATAGAAACGTCCGCCAGGACAAATCAGAAAGGAGGTGAGAGGTAAGTTAACAAATGGGGTATCATTATTAAGAGTTACAATCGACTTTAAACAGTTGAAATTTGAAGGGAGGAAACAATGATTAAAAAAATCATTATGCTTACATTTGCAATTGCACTGGTGGCAACCCCGGCGTTTGCGGGGAACACACCGGAGTTTGATGCCGTGGGGTGCGATGCGACAAACTATTTTGCACTTCAGGATATGACTAAACAAAGGGTCGTTGATAATGTCATGAACGGTTTTGGGGAGTTGATCAATTGTTTCAGTGATTTTACTCCAACGCCCCCCTATAGCCCTCATGAGTTCTTCACGACTGATGCGGGTCAACTTCAGCCCGATCCCTGCTTTCCCGGATATCTGTCTGCGCTGACAGATCCCTGGAATCAAGGTCTGTACAGGTGGCAAATTGTGCTTCAGATGAAGCCGGAAAGTGATATCAACCTGAACATTGTTGACTGCGTCCTGAAACACAATACATTTGATATTTGGTGGTCTGCTGAGCAAACCGGGCGTTTCAGACGAGATAACGGGCAACTGGTTATGGTACTTTCTGCCAATCCTCGCGTGACCGCGAAAGTTTACCCGGGTCCGTTTCATACCAACGGTTTTCCTGCAGAGGGGTTCTATATGGACGCCCGCCAGCTTCCCGGACTGGACTCTGTTCCCATGGACGATGCTCTGTACACCAGCAAGGCATTCTGGGAAGAAGGCATCGTCATGGTGCTGCCTGAAACAGGTACGACTAACTCCAAGGGTGAGGCAGTCTATAATCTGAAACAGGGAGATGCCATCAACGTATGTGTCGCAATTCCGGGTAACAACACGGTCGATCTTTTCTATGGTCGAGACAGTGTCATCCTGAAATACATCGGAATTATTGGCACTGAATACGTTACTGGTGTGGCAGGGACCAATGAGGAACCTGGCTGTTGTTTTGAGACCGTACCATTCATGGGGGAGGACCCGGCTTGTCCTGATTGTTAGGAGCTGAGTGTGGGGCAAGGGGCGAGTGTGGCATGAAATGCTGCCCCGCCCCAACCCTCCTTTTTT
>JAUVJO010000085.1 GCA_030592345.1 Deltaproteobacteria bacterium | reverse complement strand
GGCGGCCAACTGCAGGAGCCTTACGAGGAATTGACCATTGATGTGGACGGACAGTACCAGGGACCGGTCATTGAAAAGCTGGGCAGGCTTAAAGGGCAGATGCTGGAGATGAGCCGCCACGACGACACAACCCGGCTGGTCTACAAGGTCCCGACCCGTGGGCTTATCGGCTTCCGCAGCGAATTTCTCACCGACACCAGGGGTATGGGCGTGATGAACTATGTCTTTGCCGGCTACGGTCCTTTTGCCGGCGAGATCCTAAATCGCAGCAGTGGCGCCCTTGTGGTAAAGGCGGCCTGCACCACGGTGGCCTATGCCCTATTCAACCTGCAGGAGAGGGGTCGTCTCTTTTTGGGCCCTGGGGTCAAGGTTTACGGAGGCCAGATCATCGGTGAGCATTGCCGGGCTGGCGATCTGGTTGTAAACCCGGCCAAGGGCAAGAAATTGACCAACATGCGGGCCGCGGGTTCGGATGAAAACGTCATACTCACACCGCCCCACCGCCTGAGCATCGAGGACTGCATTGCCTTTATCAACGATGATGAACTGGTGGAGGTGACCCCGGCCGCCATTCGGCTGCGCGAGCGGAATTTAGGGCTCGGCAAGAAATAACTTCCCATTTTCGCATCTCAGCTTCAGGCCATCTTTGCCCGATCCTCATTCGCAAAATCCGCGAAATAGCCTGCTATTCCTGTGGTTTTACTCAGTCGGATCGACCAAATCTGACCCAAATCTGAGCGCCAATTCCGGGAAGTTATTTCTTGCCGAGCCCTTATCCACGGGGAAAACTCGGGGCTGATTTTTCTGTCCAAGATCAAGCCGGACCCACAAGAGAGACACCGGAAGACATACTGGAGAGTGACTTGGATGACTATGCATACTGTACACCCGCAAGGTGAAAGAGCGAAGATTCTGCTGTCCAGTGCCTTCGGACCATATGCCTTTGACTAAGGTTTATCTAGCCGATAAAGGGTTTTGACAATTACAGAAGGCGACACACCCAAATGACGGCCTGTTTCAGCCAGCGAGAATCCCCATTCCTCAACAAGCTTATTGGCCCGTTGAGATCTAACCATACGAACTTTAAAAGAATTCACAACAAAATGTATGGTGCACCGTCCTGATAAAGTGCACCGAATAATCCAGTTGGGCTGACAAGAAGAAGCTTAACGGTTTTTCGTTAAATGCCGTGTCAATTTGTTACTTATCAGAACCGCAGATCATTTTCCCATTCGGTGAATGAAAGATGGAAAAGAAACGCAAACCCGAAGAAGTTCCGGTAGACGAAAAACGGTAAGAGGAGAGTCCTGAAGTATGAGAAGCCGAAACATCGAACAACCGCTTCCAGGCGACATCGTAAACGCCGCTCCTGAAGCGGAACATTGGCCAGGACAAAGATGAACGACGAATCCACGCAAATTGAGTTCAGATGGCCCTGGACGATGATCCCGCTCGAGTTCGCCGACGAATGGATCGAGTTCATTCGCGCACAGATCGGACCGGGACACCCCTTGTTCGGGAAGGAGTTCTTCCCGTCGGCACGTCGTGAAGACGAGGACGTCATACCCGTGGACAACGACGACGATGGGACGCATGTCGTGCTGTCTTTCGACCGTACGATGACGATCCGTCGCAAACGGATGCCGTTCACAGAGGTGATCAGGTCGCGCGCTGAACTCGCCCAGAGGCTCGAACATGATCACAAGGTAGCGATGGAGCGAATCGAAGAAAAGGAACAGGCCAACGAATGAGTTCTGCTGAACGGAGAAATGGGGTCATTCTACGTTTAACTCTGATTAATTTCGAGCAAGAGTCAAGCGTGACCCCACGATAGTAAATCATGGCGGGAGGTCATGTAGTGGAAGAGCACATAACGTTTAATCCAGTCGCGGTATGGCTTCTCCGTATTAAGTGCGAGCAGTGATGCGGCTGCATCACTGCTCGCACTTAATACAGCAATTTACGACCCTTTGCCGTTGACTTTATCATTACAAAATATTATACACCGATATTGATATTGGTTCAAGGAAAATTAGCCCGAAAACTATAACATTATCGTATTATCAGAGAAAATTAACCTGTTAATCAATGGTTCGCTCGAGTTGCCGGTACCCGGCCCTTAGGCCCGCTCGGCGCATAGCGCCTCGCGAATCAAACGTTCGACCGGCAAATTTGTCGGCATAATCAGACGCTCCGCGTCCATTATGCCGCCAAAATTTGCCCGTCAACTCGCGCATTAGATGTCAAATACATTTATGAGAAGGGCAAACAACGGGGTCGCATCTTAAATAATAATTATTGACAACGATCGAAAGGCGAATTCGAGAAAGGCAGGCAGATTGCAAGGATGCGACCTGCCATATTGAATAATAAGAACTTAGCTCCGCTTCGCTCCGGAATTGGAATGATGGAATAATGGAATGGTGGAATAATGGGTTTAAAAGGATTTTCATTTTTTTATATGTTCAACATTATTCCAATATTCCAGCATTCCATTATTCCCTGTTAGGGCGGGGAATAGGGCCAATAAATAGCTATAATCCCAATGAGTTGTAGAAATTCCGAGACGTATAATTAAGCGACCCTGTTATTTCCCCCTGTTATTTCCCCTGATATTTTCTGCTCATATTGGACTGATTGTGAGATGTCATGACCGGAATAGTTGACAGCATTAGAGACATGGGAGCACTTGTTTTGATTATTTCAATAACGGCTCTTTTGGCTACGGCAATAGCTGTCTTCCTGATTATAAGAAGCAAGAGAAATAGATCCTTGATTCAGGAAGAGGCTGAAACGGGATATGCCGCTCCCATGACTACTAATGAGTTGACCTTATGCGCAAAAGAGCAGTTACTTAAACTTCTCAAAGGGATAGATGAGCAGAAATTCAGGGAAGCTCACGAGACCATAGATGGCTATTTGACGAGAATAGATGAGAACTTCCTGCTTGTGGTCTTTGGTGAGTTCAATGCGGGTAAGTCATCGTTCATAAATGCATTTCTAGGTGAGGAGATGTTGGCTACGGGAATTATTCCGACAACAGTCACTATTAATCGCATATGTTACGGAGATACAGTTAAGCAAGAAATTATCTTTCGTGACGGTCACATTGAGGTGGTTTCAGACGAAGACCTTCCGGATTCATATCCAGGCGATGAAGAAAGCTTGCAACGGGTTGATTACATAAGTTTTTTTCGCCCTTCAACGAAACTGCGAAACGTGGATATAATAGACACGCCGGGGTTGAACTCTCTTTCTGCATATCACGAACAAACAGCGCTGAATTTTGTCCAGAAGGCCGATGCGGTCGTATGGTTATTCCACCCTCATCAAGGAGGAACTCAATCCGAGAAGGAGTATCTGAAGAAATTTAAAGAGTATGGCAAAAATATTATCGGGGTTATGAGTCATAAAGATATTATTGATTCAGATGAAGATATCGCCAAGTTAGAGGATTTCATAGGTGACAATTTCGGGAACTTAGTCGACAGACTGTTTACCGTCTCTTCTCGTCAGGCAATTCAGTCTATAAGTTCAGGTGACGATGAGGGCTATATGGAGAGCGGTTTGCCCGAGATTGAAAAATATTTACAAGAAAGAATATTTAACAGGGTTAAACGAGCCAAGATTGAATGCGCAGTTGTTTCTTCCGAAAAATCAGCATTATATGTGTCCAATTCAATTAGGGAGGAACTTGAGCAATTAAGGGAAATCGAAAGATATTGGGATTTGATCGGCCAGATTGTTGCTCAAGAACACTCCTCAATAAATAAAGACATATACCGGAAGGTTCTGGCCAGCGTGAAAGGCCATTTTGAAGAGCATCGCATGCTTGCCCGGCAAAAAATTGCGAAGATCTTTTCGTGGAAGGAAATACTTTTCACCCTTTGTTTTGCAAAAGGAGAAGTCACGTTTCCAATAGACGAGGAATTCTTCGGCATGTTAAACAGACAAGCTCTTGAATCTTCCGTCAGAGCGGTTACACAGTTCTTGAAAAAGCGGACAGATGAATCTTTTAAGGCGGTTGGAATGGAATTGATGATCGAAAATCAAAAGAGAAGAAGGTCGGGACTGAGACTTCTGGGAACAGAGACAATCAGAATAGGAGAGGAAGTCCTGGGGCCTTCTTTTTTTGAGAACAGTGAGCACCACTGTCGTGAAGTACTCGATCACGAAGCGAGCGTAAAGGTCTTCTCCGCTCAAATATCATTCAGGCGGTTCTGTGCAACAGCGGGAAGATCGTTTTCGGAAGCAAGGCGGCAGGTTGAGAAAGAGGTATATGAGTATACTTCTCATATGGAAAGAGATTATCTGAGATGTGTAATGAACAGGTGGTTTATGATGAACAGAGAAGTCACAAATAAATTACTAGAATACCTGGCACCGCATATTTTGGGGGGAATTAAGGATATTGAGGAATTCAGGAGCATGGTCAATTTTTCTAAAGAAAAGGCCGGAGCAATTGACGATATTGCAGATAATCTTCGGCGGCTACGCACGACCTGCTCTCTGCAATAACGTACAACAATTTGCATTCAAATTCCTGTGAAAGTCTATAGTTGAACGTCTCGGAATTTATTCATCCTTTTGGGGTTATGGCTGTTTATTGGCCTCACTCCACGCCCCATCACGGAACAATGGAATGTTGAAATATAGACTTTCACATATTGAATTTCACCGCGTTATCGGTCGTCGGCGTATTACAATACAGCCTCCTCCCTCTGGCCTTGTGAAATTTAATATGTAAAAGTCTATAGTGCAATCATGGGTTGTGGATGGGACAGAAAGGTGTGTCAGTGTCAATTGAGCGTAGACTAGCGGCTGTATTGAAATCGTGCATTTATGTCCTTGGTAGTTTGAATCTCGAAGGGGATGAGCGGAAGGTTAGAGATCTGCTTGAGGGACTCCAGGATAAATTCCTGATATTGGTATTGGGGGAGTTCAATTCCGGAAAATCAACCTTTGTCAATGCATTCCTTGGTGAGAAACTACTGGCCACCTCTATTCTGCCGGAAACTGCGGCTATAAGTGTAGTGAGGTATGGCAGTGAAAGAAAGGTCGAGATTATCTATAAGGATCTCAGTCGCTATGAGATAAGCGGTGAAACCGAGATGGAACTGATTAAAAAGGGGGTAGGGGAGATAGACAGGGTAGAGTTCTGGTATCCTCTGCGACGGCTGGAGACTTTTTTCCTGGTTGACACACCCGGGCTCAACTCAATTTTCAGGGATCATGAGCAAACAACAGGAGAGTTTCTTCACAGAGCAGATATGATTGTCTGGATTTTCGACGCCTTGAAAGTTGGCAAGTTAAGGGAAAAAAGCTATCTGGAACATACTAGAGGATATGCAGCGAAAATGATTGGGGTCGTGAATAAGATTGATCTTGTGGATGATAAGGAAATCTGTCTATTAGATCAATTGCTGGTAAGTCATTTCAAAGGATTTTTCAGCAAGATATTTTATATGTCTTCCCTAAAGGGGTGTGAATCAGGTAAAAACGTGGGGAGAGAGAACGATTATCGCGAGAAGTACGGGTTAAGGCAGTTCGAGGAGTTTCTTTTTGAACAGGTTATCCCGGCAAGAAAGTGTCTCAAAAGCAAGGCAACACTAAGTGGGTTGAATCAGGTTTTGGGGCAGACCTTTGTGTCTCTGGACAATGGGGAGAGGGACTTAATTGAAAAAGAGAATATCATTCAGGAAATAACGGAGAGATTGGAAGAGATCAAGAAGTTTGTAACAGGTCGGTGTTATGGTCTGATATCGGAAACAATGAAGGTTTTTGTCGAGAATAGCAAGAAGGCATGCACGTCTTTTCTCGTGAACGAGATAAGCATGTCCGAAGCCTTCTGTCATTGGTATAAACGACTTGGTATGGCAGAACGTTTTGAGAGGAATGTTATTGGGGACGAGCTTGTGAAGAGTCTCTTGATGACGCTTGCAAGGAATATCGAGGATATCGTAGCAATGGGGTGGAGAGGGAGAATTGAGGCCAATGATACCAGGAATTGTGTGCATATCTGGACATCTTCTCCGGTGCTGGGAAATGAAATCGAGGCAGTGGCAAATGGGCTGTATCACAGGGTGGCCGAGATAACATGGCCTCTTTTATATTTGGGTATTGTTATTTCGCTGATACTTCTTGCCCTGCCGATACATACGATGGCTGCTCTTCTCCCCATGTCTGCTATTGTATTTGGCGTTACGCTTGGTCGTCAGTATATGGTGATAAAACGAAAACGCCTTGTCAAAGAATCTTTAAGATCCATCGATGAATATTGTAGGAACATGAGTGAAAAGGCCAGAGAAGCGGTTATAAATATTAATGAGAAAGTATTCTGTCAAGCTCAGGATAAGGCGATTTGCGACATATTGGGGTATAAGCTATCCTATGGTGAAGTCAAAGAAAGGCTTGTTTCCATACGCAAGGGAAGAGAAGAGCTTAAAAAGCGCTTAAACGAAGCAAAGGAGTTGGAGAAGGATCTCATGTCGGGACTAGGTGCCACATTACCTGAGGCGGGATGACATACTACAGTAGAAGTGAAGTGGGGTCTAGGCTTGACTCACAATATTTTCGAGCAAGAGTCAAGCGTAGACCCCACGATCAGTACTCAGGGAGGATGTGCGGGACCTGGAATCCGTACGATAAGAACAATATTAAGGGGGTTGACACTATCTCCTATTTTTGCAATTTTGAACCGTGGAATTGAATCGCAGGATATGTTGACAGAATCTTCAAGAAAAAGACCGGCTGAATATTGGAAATAATAACGCAGACTTTGGGGGTCTGTGAACAGTTACAGGAAACATAGACCAGATAATCGGTGTAAATCATGGCAGTTGGCAATGAGAGGATGAGAAAGTGAAAAGCGATAACGCCGATACT
Source organism: Deltaproteobacteria bacterium (assembly GCA_030592345.1). GTDB lineage: Bacteria > Desulfobacterota > Desulfobacteria > Desulfobacterales. Next base: position 3,320 of record JAUVJO010000085.1, on the reverse strand, counting down.
TATGTGAAAGGGGCGAATTCCCCATGGGCTATCCCGCCGCTTGTGCCCAAAGAGGTATACACGGACAGGGAGGAGCATCTCGAATATTTTTACAACGCTGCCATGGCTGCCATAGGCCGCCGGACAATGTCCACGGTCCTTTTGGGGCAGCGGCGGATGGGTAAGACCGAGATATTCAAGCGGGTTGTGAACCGGCTTTTTTTCGAGCAGGACCACCGGGATTCAAACGCGGTCGTGCCGGTCTATTACAGTTTTAAGGACGAACCGCTTGACCGGTGGGAGTTTGCGATTGGATACGTAGAGAATTTTCTCAGGTGGTACGCGGCGTTTCGATTGAGAAATCCGGAAATCCTGTCTCCGAGGTCAGTGAGGCGAAATGAGCTGCCTGAACTCATCAGATCGCGTCTTGACGTGCCGGTGGGACTGTCAGGCGCCCTTAATCTTATGCGTTTTCTTCAGGACAAAGACGTAACGTTGCCTGAAAACGAGGCTGTGATACTGCCGCGAGGGGTCTCCGACTGGGACGAGAGCACCATCTGCATGTTCCTGGACGAGTTCCAAAACACCCGACTTCCCCAGTACAGCTTCAGTATAGTCGGTTTTATGCAGGAGGCCGTGGAATCTCCCACGTGTCCCCATTTTGTGACCGGCTCTGCCATGAGCATCCTGGCAAGGGAGATACTTGGGCGGGGGTCGTTGTTTGGTAGGTTTCGTAGCAATCCGATTGAGCCGTTGACCGGGTACTGGGGGGCGGAGTTGGCAATTAATGCGGCTCGCTATCACATGGCCGATATCGAGGATGAGATGGCCCCTGTGGTGGCGGATCGGTGTGGGGGTAACCCGTTCTATATCACTGCCGTGATCCAGCAGGCCGCAGAGCAGCGAAAGCCGATTGTGAGCGAAGAAGTGTTAAACGAGATCTTGGCCGTGGATCTTTCTTCCGGTTTTATCTGGGCAGAGCTAAACGATCAGGTAAACCGGTGGATCGAGCGGATGAACGAGTACGGAATCACTAAGTGGGTCCTTTATCTTTCTGCCCTGGAGGAAGGCGACCGGCTGGACCTGGAGCGGATTCAGCGTGAGCTGGCGGATCGTGAAGGCAGAGACGTTTCTATTGAGACGATCCGGGACGTGCTGATTAAGCTTTCCAGGGGTGACCTCCTTGAGTACATGGAGCTTGGTGGATGGTTCAGAAAGGTGGATGATCCGATCCTCTTTGAATTCCTGAAGGTATGGGGCAGGATCGAGGTGGAGGGCCAGGATCGGGCCAGGGTACAAAAGGAACTCGTCAGACATTCTCAGACCCTTGAACGCCGCGTTCACGACCATCTGGGATATCTTGCGGAGGTGTATATGGCGCAGGTGTTGTGGAATGGCCAGAGGAAGACCTTGCCCGGCCGGTTTTTCCACAGTGAAACGGACGTAACTGTACCGTGGCGCTTTATTTACATAAGACACCGCACCAGGTTGGGCACAGGTAAAGAGATGGAGATTGATGTTGAGGCAGCAGCGGCCACGGAGCACTGGGTATGCGAAAGCAAGTGGTGGCATGGCAGAAAAGTTGGCCGAGCTGAGGTGGAGTCACTTGTTCGGAAGGCCGAGGCAGTAAGAGAGGCAGAAGGAGAAGGTCTCGATACGCTAAGGGTGTGGTTTTCTGCCTGCGACGGTTTTACTGAAGAGGCAGAAGGTCTTATGAAGGAAAAGGGGCTTTTCTGGTCTACCAGGGAGGATCTTGACGGTCTGCTCAATACTGTTGGGTTGCGGCAATTGCCGGATCTCACGCATGAAAAGGAAGTATAGACCTTTCACGCGAAGTGTGTCGAGCTTTGCCAAGAAGTCGTATTTTGTGGAAAAGAATCATCTTCACAAACATGTGTGTCGGCAAACAAACTTGTAGCCAGGGACGGACACTTGTTTGGAAGATGTAATGAGAGTTGTTCTTCAAGGGTCGGGAACAGGGTCTTGAAACAACAACAGATTCGGTGCTGGGTTTCGTTTCTCAACCCAACCAAACTTGGCGGTACGATGAAGGTTGGAATGGGGAGTGGGGCGCATCCGGCAAAACGCCGGGATAAACCGGCATAGAGTACGGGATGAAGGACGGACTTGAATGAAGGAAATCGAAGACAAGTTAGAAGACGAAGTTCAACTCATGGACTGCCTGCAGGTGATATGGAAACGGAAATACTTGATCGTAGCGGGTACATTGATCTGCGCCGTCGCTGCTGGCGTGATAAGTCTTTCAATGGCCAAAGTGTACAGGATTGATTTGGTGGCACGGCCCGGGATAGTTTCTGTAACTGAGCAAGGAACAAACGTTTATGTTGATTCAGCAGAAAATATCAAAGCGATCATAGAAGCCGGTACATTTGATAAAGAGATCCTGGATAGTATTGCCAAGCGAAATAGTAATAATTTGCCAGAAACATTAGAGTTTAGGACCAACATACCAAAGGATTCAAATGCCATAAAGGTGTCATACGAAAGCACCAGCGTGGATCAGGGCTTACATATAATGAATCTGCTGGCGAAACGCTTGTCAGAAAAGTTCCGCGAACGGGTAAAATATTTTCAGAATGAATACAAGACTCAAATTGGTTTGAAAAAAACTCAAATGGCCGACTGTGAAGCCCAAAGGCGGGCCTCGCAGCGGCACATTAAGAATAGTCAGGAACAGATCGACGAGTTGACTTCACGAATCGAGCTAATCAAGAAGAACACAAGCTCACTCATTCGGCAAAGAGATAAATTCCTCTCGGACAATACCAGCAAAGACAGCATCCTTTCGGCACTTCTTTATACGAATACGATTCAGCAGAACATAACACTTGAAAATACGTGCAAGAAGCAGATCAATGATTACATCACGAGAAGGGAAAACGAGAAGCTCAAGCTGGAAGAGCTTAATGGCGAGCTGAAGCGACTGTCAGAAGAGATCAAAGGCCTGGAATTTAAGAAAAACAACGTGCAAAACGTAGAGATCCTTCAACCCCCCACCAGCAGCCAGCATCCCGTAAAGCCCAGGATAGCCCTTAATGTTATGCTAGCGGGAGTGCTAGGATTTCTTGCCATGCTGTTCCTGGCGTTTTTTCTGGAATATGTTCAGACACATAGAGCGGAAACATGGATGCGCAACGCAAAGATAGACCTGCCTCCATCCTGACCCGGGGTCACCTGCTCGCCCGCAACACGTTTTGGAACCTGACTGGGCAGGCGGTGCCCCTGATAGTGGCTGTATTTGCCATCCCACCGCTTGTCCGCGGTCTGGGCACTGAGCGCTTTGGGGTACTCATGTTGGCCTGGACAGTGATCGGTTATTT
>JAUVJO010000093.1 GCA_030592345.1 Deltaproteobacteria bacterium | reverse complement strand
TGCCCAATTTTTGGAGCAACTATCCTCTGAGACATAAAGAAGGCTAAGGAGCAAGGGGCACGTCTGTAAATAAGTAACTAACTCCTCCTTATGAGCAATAAAGCACTTGAGGAGAAGTCTGGAAACGTTCTTTAGTTTTACAGTTTCTAAGCAACCCTTTTAGAGCCGGTTCAAGATGGCAAGAAAGTCGAAGATAGAGGAGTTGAGCGTTATAGCGGACCTATGGAACCTCATACTGAAACCTGCAAGACCGAAGAGGGGCAACAGGGACGTAAATAACTAAACAGGATAGTTTGGGCAGGACAACAGAAGTGAGGGGGACGCCCACTATGTTTTAAGTATTCGGCGACATACCTTGTCCGCGCTTTCGGGGGTGAACCCGTACCCCAAGACACCAAAGATGAGCCTGCTTCGGTTCTGTTGGAGCGCATCCGGGCTGAACATGAGAAACAGAGCGAGCTAAAGAAAAAGGCATGGACAAGACCCGCGTCAAAGAAACGTCGCAAAAGGAAGCTATCGGCTCAAACGCAAAGGCCGAAAAATACTCGATGAACGACCCCGAAGTTACATCCTTGCTTCAGGAATTGCTCTCGCTGCACAGGGAAACGGAGTGGGTGGAATTCAAGGCAAATCGATATGACCCGCAGACTCTGGGGGAATATCTCTCCGCGCTTTCCAATTCCGCCTGCCTACACTGGAAGCGAAAGGGTTATCTTGTGTTTGGTATCGAAGACAAGACCCATATTGTGAAAGGAACATCATTCGATCCGACAGAGGCGAAAGGAAAGGGAAACCAGGACTTACAAATGTGGCTTGCTACGGGGTTGCAACCGAATGTCGGATATAATGTACATCGCCTCCCTTATCGTGGCAAGCGAGTTGTTCTTTTTGAGGTCAATGCGGCGATTGACAGACCCGTATTTTTTTACGGAACGGCCTGGATTCGCATAGGTTCCAGCAAGACAAAGCTTATTAACCATCCTGCAAAGGAGCGGGAGATTTGGAGCCGGAGAAACCGGGTTGACTGGTCCGCCCAAATCTGCGAGAGGGTTACCATCGAAGACCTAGATACGGAAGCGATTCTAAAGGCACGCCAAGAGTACAAGACAAAGTTTCCTCAAAAGACTGGAGAAGCAGACAAATGGGATGACATCCAGTTTCTAAACAAGAGCAAACTTACGATTCATGGGCGAATCACAAACGCCGCAATCGTTCTTCTAGGCAAGCCGGAATCTGCCACGTTGCTGAGTCCGGCAGTGGCAAGGATTTCATGGGTGTTGAAGGACGAACAGAATAGAGAAAAAGATTATGAACATTTTGACCCGCCTTTCTTGCTAAATGTGGACCGCGTCTTCTCTAAAGTGCGCAATCTGAGATATAGGCATATGCCCAGTGGCACCCTTTTCCCGATGGAAATCACTCAGTATGATCATTGGGTAATTCGAGAAGCCCTGCACAATTGTATTGCTCATCAGGATTATGATCTGCATGGCCGTATAAACGTTGTGGAAACCCCGTCGAAGTTAATTCTCACGAACATGGGGAGCTTTTTGCCGGGAAGCGTTGAAACCGTTATCCGGCAGGATGCACCACCCGAAGTGTATCGAAATCCATTTCTGGCAACTGCTATGGTCAATTTGAATATGATCGACACTCAGGGTGGCGGCATAAAGAAGATGTTCCAGACCCAAATGAACAGGTATTTCCCCTTGCCGGATTATGATCTCAGCCAACCTGACAGGGTTGTGGTCAAAATACGAGGGGAGGTTCTTGATGAGAAATACACCAGGCTTTTGATGGAGAGGACCGATCTTGATCTGTGGACGGTTATTCTCTTAGACAAGGTACAGAGGGGGTATCGTATCTCTCGTGAGGAACCTAAGAAGCTTAAGAGGCTCAAGCTTGTTGAGGGGCGCTACCCTAACTTGTTTATTTCGTCGCGTCTTGCTTCTGAAACGGGTAAGGAAGCGCGACATATTCGCTATAAAGGTTTTGATAAGAGATATTACAAGGACTTGATTTTAGCCTTAATTCGAGAACATGGCCCTATCAGCAGGGGAAAGATTGATGAACTTTTGCTGGATAAATTGCCAGAAATTCTTACAGAAAAACAAAAAAAGACTAAGATTCACAATCTCCTTTCTGAACTCAGCAGACGTGAAGGAAAGATTGAGAATCGGGGATCGCGTAAGTATCCAAGCTGGACCATAAGAGATAAAAAACAATAAAAAATCAATAAAAAACAATAAAAAACGAGGGCATTGAAACAACAACCCATGTATTATCAATCAGTTAGCCTTTTGTTAATTTTCGGCTGTTCACAGGAAAAAGCAAAAGAAATACACCTTTTGGAGATTGTACGAGGAGTGTAAACGGCAAACGTGAGAAAAATGAAAATGCGGAAGGCCTGGGGTCAAGTCTGCTCTTGACTCTTGCACTGAATTCATATGGAAAAGCAAGGTGTCAGACCTACACATTTGACAAAACTGGGGGGTATTTGGGCACGCTCTTTACTTTGCCAGTTTCTAAGTAATTCTTTCAGGGCCGGTTCATGATGGCAAGAAAGTCGAAGACAGATGAAGATTGCGAGCAATTGAGCATTGCAGCGGACCCATGGGACCCCAAACTGAAACCTGCAAAACTGAAGGATGCCCCCTTGGACAATGAGTTTCGACAAAAAGCTGTGCCACTACGCTGACCAGAGGATCAGCCTTGACCTTGACGACGGCGCGAAAGTCAACTACGGTAAGTTTGGTGATATCTTAGCGGAAGTAAAAGCCGTGACGGGGAAGAAGGCAGAGTGAATTACGAATGACACGAATCTCACGAATTAAGCAAATGAGATATCCTTGGATGGAATGAAGTATGAGCATTAATGATGTTCAATCACGCACGGTTTACGTGATTGCCGGGCCAAACGGCGCTGGGAAAACCACCTTTTCTGTTGAATTCTTGCCCGACTTCGTAAATTGTCGGGAGTTCTTGAATGCGGACCTGATCGCTGCTGGGTTATCGCCCTTTGCTCCGGAGACGCAAAACCTGCGGGCAGGGCGGTTGCTTTTGACGCGAATCAAAGAGCTGACCAAGGCAAGACACGATTTTGGCTTTGAGACGACCCTGGCCGGGCGTGGCTACATCCCCAAGTTTAACGAAATGAAGAACCATGGGTATCGGATCGTGCTGTTCTTCCTTTGGCTTCCGAGCGCGGACCTGGCGGTGGCCCGTGTGAAAAACCGCGTCCGGCAAGGTGGGCATAATGTTGCAGAGCCCGTCATACGCAGACGATTCGAATCAGGCATTCGAAACCTCTTTCAACTCTATCGGTCACGGTTGGATGCGTGGTGGCTCTATGATGCATCACGGCTCCCGCCAACCATTGTCGCTCAAGAAGAGGGGGGAGAACTCCAACTGTTCAATTCCGATCTCTTTGAACAAATCAAACGAGGTGTGGGGGTATAATTCCATGAATGAAAAACAGGTGCAAGACATGCCGTTGTTATCTAAAGCCGATGCGGCTTTCCGACAAGCAGCAAAGAAGATAATCCAACGCGCCAGACAAACCCATACTCCGGTTCTTGTCTGGGAAGAAGGCCATATCAAAGAGATCCCCTGCGACCACTTTGAGACAACAACGGCGACAATGGAGCTGCGAGAACCCAGACCCTAAACTATATTTTTGGTGTTATTCGTGCCATTCGTGTAATTCGTGGTCTTAATAATCTGTGCGGCTATAGGCTTTAAGATAAAAATTTTGGGAAGGCTAAAGGGAGGAAGGCGTACTCGTCGTACGTTGACGACCGATAACGCATCCAAAATCTTTATCTTAAAGCCTATAATAAGGATGGAGAATGATTAGGACTTGCAACGCCGTTTTCAGAAGCTGACTCAATATGGAACCATGCGTTTAGGGGAAAAGGTGATTGTATGAAAAGACTTCTAAGAAAGCACACGGTTTTCACCATTTCCTTGCTATGTTTTTTCTCTTTAGTTGTTTTATCTGATTTGATCATGGCAGGCTGCGCATACCGAGAGACATCTTCTCATGGACAGACAAAAGAAATGTGGATTGCATCCTCGCAAGAACTCGATCCTGCGGGGCCTTCGGTAGAGCGTTCCATCATTTTCGTCCATGGCTTTGCAGGGAGTCCTTTCGATTTCAAACCCGTGGGAGAAAAGTTGAGCAAAAGAGGCTTTCGCGTTGTTATTCCCGTTGTTCCCGGACAAACAGAGGCCACCCTTGCTTACAGACACGGAGATTACACACCTGAGTTCTATATCGACTGGCTTGCCACAATCGTGGACCAAGAGACCAGGCGGTTTGACAAGAAGCCTTATCTGGTCGGATTTTCCATGGGGGGAGCATTGTCCACGGTTATTGCCTCTATGGGCACAGTGGACAGACTCGTACTACTCGCCCCTTTTTACTCGCTTCCGTATGCCAATGACCTTATTTGGACGCTGTCACGAGGGTTGACGTGGGTGATGCCTATCGTTCCTAAACTTGCCAAGGGAAGGATCAATGATCCAAAAGGCTATGAGAGATATACTCCCGGCTCCATGATCATTTCCCTCCGCGCTTTTAACCATTTAGAAGAACTTGCGGTCCTGGCTCGACGTAGTGGCCCGAATATAACTATTCCTACGTTAATATTGTTTTCGCCAAATGACCGGGTAGCATCCTTTGTTCATGCAAAGGAAATGTTCACATCGCAGTCGAATGTGAACATCCTAGAATACCCTCGGTCCAATCACGTTTTGTTATATGACTACAACTGTGAAGCAGTTATCGAGGCAATGATACAATTTCTGACAAAGGCGTAACCCTGCTTTATGAGCTGATCAATGAAAAACGAAGATCTTAATCGTCTTTACGATAATGAAATACTCTCTCCCCTTGACGTCCATTTTGCCAGGTTTGTGTCGAAGCTTGCCGGCAATGGCACACTTGTTCCTGATGTTTCCCTTGCAGCGGCTTTGGTGAGCAGTTGCACCAGGCAGGGCCATATCTGTCTCGACCTGTCCGGCGTGGCAGGAACGCAATTGTTGGACGGAGAAAATGGGGGCCCTGTAGTTTGCCATGAATTGAGAGAGTGGCAAAAGACGCTTGAAAAAAGCCCTGTGGTAGGAACACCGGGTGAATACAAACCCCTGATTCTTGACAGCAGGTCCAGGCTGTATCTCTACCGTTACTGGGATTATCAGGAAAAGCTTGCTGATTTGATCAGGACACGTGTTAGTAAAGACAAAGAAGATATCGATATTACGCTCCTAAAAAAAGGATTGACACGGCTCTTTGGTGCAGGCTTAACCCAATCTTCCCCGGGCCAGGCAGAAGACATAGACTGGCAGAAGGTCGCTGCCTTTACTTCATTGATCGAAAGATTCTGTGTTATTTCCGGCGGCCCTGGCACAGGTAAAACCACAACCGTTGCAAAAATTCTGGCACTGTGTCTGGAACAGTCAAGCTCAAGAAGTCTTCGAATAGCCCTTGCCGCTCCTACCGGAAAAGCCGCTGCCAGGTTGCAGGAAGCGATAAGGCGTGGCAAAGAGGAGCTTGATTGTCCTGAAAGTATAAAGGAGCAGATACCTGACGAGGCTTCAACAATACACCGGCTGCTCGGAAGCATTTCAGGCTCCCCCTATTTTCGTCATAACGCCCGGAACTTGCTCCCTGTCGATGTTGTAGCAGTGGACGAAGCTTCTATGGTTGACCTGGCTTTGATGTCTAAGCTTGTCCAGGCCATTCCTTGCCAGGCCAGGCTGATTCTCTTGGGAGATAAAGACCAACTCGCCTCTGTGGAGGCAGGCGCTGTGCTGGGTGACATATGTGATACCGGTAATGCCCACGGCTTTTCAAGGCGTTTTTCAAGCGATCTCGAAAAAGTCACCGGGTATAAGATCCGTACACAGCCGAACGGAGAAGATGAATCCGGGATTTGTGACTGCATTGTCCAGCTCGACAAGAGTTTTCGTTTCGGGAGACAGAGCGGCATCCATGCGGTAAGCCATGCCGTCAATGCAGGGGATGCTGATCTTGCGGCAAGTCTTCTGATGGGCGGCAAATATGGGGATATTAGCTGGAGAGACCTGCCCCGGCCTGATGCCTTGCCCCTGGTCATCAAGGACACGATCGTAAAATGGTTTGGAGATTACTTAAAGGCCAGTACTATCCGGGAGACATTTCAAATGTTCGATCGATTCCGGATTCTATGTGCTGTTAGAAAAGGCCCCTACGGTGTGATCGCTCTAAACTCGCTTGTCGAGAAAATCCTGGTGGATAAAAGGCTCATAAGACTTGACACAATGTGGTATCCGGGCAGGCCGGTCTTGATTACCACCAATGACTACAATCTGCGATTGTTCAATGGTGATGTCGGGATTGTTCTACCAGATCCAGGGGCGAACAACGACCTCCGCGTTTTTTTCTCGACCATGGACGACAATCTGAAAAAGTTCCATCCGCTAAGGCTCCCTGAACACGAAACCGTATACGCGATGACTGTTCATAAAAGCCAGGGATCAGAATTTGATAATGTTCTCCTGCTCCTACCGGACAGGGACTCTCCGGTATTGACACGGGAACTCCTGTATACAGGCATTACCCGCGCAAAGGAGGGCGTTGACATATGGGGGACTGAGAACGTCTTTCACACTGCGGTCACCCGCCGCATCGAGCGGACGTCCGGGCTGCGTGATGCCCTGTGGGCAACTTAATTGGTTGAGTAATACTGAACAACCCGACAACTCAAGAAACCCAATAACCCGACAAACCCAACTATGGGCAATCCGTCCGGCCAAATTCCTCGGCAAATTGTTTCAGGGTAATTCCTGCACTATCTGCCGCAAAAAGCGCGAGATCTGAGCCATCCACGTCACCGTCACCATCCAAATCTCCCTTGCACAGCAAGGTATAAACACCTGTGTGTCGAGCATCGTGCTGAAACATGGGCCATTGCATATCTTGCCTTTTATAATCTCCTTCCAGATCCCATAGGACGCACAGCGTGTTGGAACTGACAAAGAGTTCCACCTTTCCATCATTGTCCAGGTCGCCAATTACCGGGGATGCCTCCTTGAAATAATCCGGGAATATTTTTGGCCAGCCGTCAAGCTGGGTGCCATCTGAATGCCAGATATAGACCATTTTTCCTTTTCCTCCGGCAGCAAGGATTTCCGGGCATCTGTCACCATCGACATCACCCGCCACTAACGGCGGCCATGCCCAATCACCCATGATATCTTCCACTTGAACCGGCCAGCCAGCCATATTTTCTCCGTCGTGGTGATACACATACACCCAGTTATCATTGTTTTCGACGACAATCTCTAAATCCTTATCTTGATCCAGGTCTGCCAGGACGGGTTTTGAGAAACCATTGGGGAGGTTGGGCCAAGTGCCCGGGTAAGATGAAGCATCGTGATTCCAGACAAGCAGTCTTCCATTCTCCGTGGTCCCAACGATTTCCAAATCCCCGTTATTATCTATGTCGCCCACTACGCAATGGAAGGTGTCACCGTCTCCGGTCTCATCGATCCTGGAAAACTCCGTGCCGTCATGATGCCACACATAAATAGTTCTTTTGTCATATACAGGAATTGAAACGATTATCTCCAGGTCCCCGTCCTTATCCATATCCGCCAGAACGGGTGTGCTGGCATAGTCCTGCCCCGGGTACACACCGGATGGCATTTCAAGATCTATCTCCTTGGGCCAGGCAGTCGGTATATAGCTATCGCCGTTTGCACACCATATGTATATTTTAGACATTCGTGCCGATGGGTTCCGACTTGAAGCAGCAACTACTTCCAGGCTTCCGTTTCCATCAAGATCGCCGACACTTAAGACCAACAGTTCTCCGTCGGCAAGCACCTGAGGCCAGCCATCTACGGAAGATCCATCCGCCTTGAACAGGTAAACCTTGCTGTCATGTGAAGAAGAGCCCTCTGAAGCCACCAGGATTTCCTGGCTGCCGACATTGTCGATGTCAATGTCAATGTCTGCAAGCACAGGAGCGGTTTTAATCCTTCCATCAAGCGTCTTTTCAAATACCAGAGTCCCGTCGTGGTTCCATACATGAAGGACCTTGTCCCGATCACCAACCACTATTTCCATATCCCCATCATTATCCAGATCGCCAACTACAGGATGGCAATAACTGTTACGGCCTGTAGTTAGAGGCCAGCCAGCATGGAGGTCTTTGTCAATGAAAACCAGCCGTTCCTTGATATTGTAGTTGCCTTGATTATCACAGACGGTAAGCTTCAGGGTGTATTTGCCATTGTCAATGTCCTCGTCCTGGACATCCCATGTTCCCAACACCCCATTAGTGACCGGCGAGGTTGAATCGACTATTTGTATCCAGCTAGCAGGATAAATACCCTGGGCATATTCAAGGACATAATTTTTAAAAGTGCTAGCTCCGCCATTAGCGGTTCCCCAGATCTCAAAATTATCGGAGATCATATCCATATCTTGAAGGTTGGTTATTTCTGCATGGGGCACGGAACTTATCTCCAGGGCCTTGTCGGCATTAATCCTTCCCCTGCCGATATACTTATCTGGTGAAATCCCTGCATCAGCAGAAGAATAGATGATTTCTCTTACCTCTAAATTAGTAAAGGACGAAGGGCGGGACAAGATGAGTGCTGCCAATCCCGAGGTAAAACCAGCAGAGGCACTCGTCCCCTGAACGCTCTCATAGCTGTCTCCCAACGCCGTTGTAAGAATATTCTTTGCCGGAGCGGCTACGTCAATGCCAACTCCGTAGTTTGAAGCCTCACCGGGCACAGGCGGTTGGGGCACCGTCCATACAGCCCTTTCATCCTTATCATCAGTTCCTCCCACTGCGATTACTTTATCCATGCTTGAAGGAAAGATTACCGTTTCCGAATCCTCATTGCCTACTGAAGCCACAATGACTGCCCCCTGAGCATAGGCGTATTCTATGGCGGCTTCTACCGTCTGGGAAACGCTTGTGAAACCCCATGACAGATTGATTACATTTGCACCATTGACTGCTGCATACATTATTGCAGAGGCCGCATCATTTGATTGAATCCATGCGCTACCATCCGTTCGTCTATATCCCGCCCTGACCGCCATGGCTTTGCATTTCCAGGTCATGCCGCTGATGCCCGTTCCATTATTTCCCACGGCCGAGATGATGCCCGCCATACAAGTCCCATGCCCGTGCCCGTCCATGGGGTCATTATCCGGAGGGCCTGGGTCCTCACCTGTACCGACAGAAGTCTGACTGGCACTGACAAAATCCCAGCCAATCACATCATCAACATAGCCATTTCCATCATCATCATTGCCGTTATAGGTCTCAACTGGATTATGCCATATATTATCTTCCAGATCAGGATGATTGTATTTTATCCCCGTATCAATTACGGCAATAACCACATTTTCGCTCCCTGTTTCATCATCCCAGGCCTCCGGCCCATCAACATCAGCATCAGCCACACCCCCTTCTGTCTGCCCGGTATTGTGCAAAGCCCACTGCTGACCAAAGCTTGTGTCATTTGGAAAAGTGTCGCAGAAACGCCCGATATAATTCGGCTCTGCATATACTACGTTTGGCTGTTCACTCATCTCTTGGCAAATCTTTATAACATCTAGCTTTTCTTGAAATATTACCCTGTAAACTTTATTCAGACCCAATGAACGCGCATCTTTTCCTGTCGTTCTAAAAACTTTATGTGATTCACGTATCTTATGTCTGCCAAAAAACATATTAAAATCGACCTGCTTTTCATCTTTGAACTTAACGATTACTTCATTTGGTACATAGTCCCTTTCTGTGTCCGCAAACTGACTGGCATCATTTTGACCGGCACAGATTCCAGATGTCACAAACATCATCAAGGCAAACAGTATTGAAATAGCTTTCACTTTT
>JAUVJO010000228.1 GCA_030592345.1 Deltaproteobacteria bacterium | reverse complement strand
TCCCCTCCATGATCTTGGTGCCTACCGCAGCAGTTCACATAAATTCTGCACAGACCCCGGGAGCAGCCGAAAATCCAGACCTCTCTTTTGGCGGTTGCACGTTCCGGTATTGGTTATGAGATATTCAACGAAGCAGTGGATAGTGGATACATCAAATCCAAGACTTTAGAGGAATTTCGATAAGTTATTTTTCCACAACCCCTAAGTCTCCACATCTTGTTTACCCAATGATTAATTCTCTTGAGATTTCCTTCTCCATTGATCACTGCATCTTTAGACAAATAAATCATAGGTTTTGCGTTAAGTTTGTACCAGATATCTGCATGGTTTTTGAACGAATCATAACTGCCATCAAGATAGAATTCACCGATATTGACACCCATTTCCAATAAAGCATCGATATGATTTGGCAATTGTGGTGTATCACCATTAACCCCACCCGTATAAGTCATAAATACCGTATAAGTACCAACCATAGTGATGTGAGCCTTATCCATCTTGCACCCATAATGTGGATTATAATCACTATGTTTGTCATATCTTGATGCTTTAAGGGGAGTTGAATCCATTTTGACATTTGTGGATTTTGATAATTTAGCAATCTTTTTACCAATCATCATCATGATCTGTTCAGTACCGTTAACTCCAAGACGATATTTGACAAAATGATAAAGTGTTCCACCAGATGGAATTTGAATTACATCATCCTTTTCTTTAAAACCGAGTAACCAAGCTTCTTCTTCTGTGATAATAACTTTTTTGTAAGGTATTTGTCGGAAGAATTTGACTACTGAAAGTTTGACCATTCCACCGACATCATATCTGAAATGCCAATCTTTATTGCTGTAGAAGTTGTGTTCAATGTGCTTTACGATGTCCGATATGTCGAGAAAAGATAAAAAATTGACATAGCGAGACATTAGTACGGTTGGTATAGTTTTCAAGGGAGTCTGTGAATATGATACCCTTGAAAACTTTTGCATTTCCTGTCATTGAGCGGGCACATTTTTACATATATACCTAACGGTCATGCTGTGGCGGTTTTTTCATGTCATGTCATGTTTAAAAAAGGGGTAAGCTTTTAAGTCGAAAAGCTAATTGGATATTCTCTATACATATTGTAGAACATTTGACTTTATGATTTTGTAAAAAGTACTCTTTGTACAAGAACGTAAAGAAATCAAGTTTCTGTAATAGATCTTTAAATTGCAATGCATTCCCGCCGGGCATGCCAATTACCATGAAAATATTGAATCCAATCCGTAATTAATAAAACGAGAAGTTCCCCCATGTTCTATTAAAAAAATAAAACCGGGGGATGCATTACAAAAGTTACATTTGTACGGAATATGAAATCTGGCAAATTTCACTACTCCATTTCAGGCATCTATCGACATCACGAGTTGCTTGAGAGGCATCACATAAAGTGTTTCGGCATGCGTATGAACATGTGCTTCAACACCATAGACATTTGCTATATTCTCAGAGGTAAGCACCGAAGCAGGTTTGCCTGCAGACACTATCTGTCCGTCTTTCATCATCAAAATCTGGTCGGAATATTTGGAAGCCAGATTGAGATCGTGGACAGCCATCAAAGCTGTCACGTTCCTGTTATTGACAAGTTTTTTCACAATTTCCATTACATCCAGTTGGTGCCAGATATCAAGATTGCTTGTAGGTTCATCAAGGAGGATAATGCCGGTATCCTGTACCAATGCTCTTGCTATCAAAATTTTCTGTTGCTGCCCTCCGCTTAGTTCATCGAAACTGGATAATGCAAGATCTTCAATCCCTAATTCGTCAAGGACCTGCCATACCTTCTCCTTATCGTTTTCATTAATGAACCATCCAAGATGTGGTCGCCTTCCCATGAGAACAGTTTCAAAGACCGTAGTAGGGAATATCCTGTTTGAACTCTGGGGAACGTAAGCAAGATTTCTGGCGACCTCCATCCGTTTCAAATGCCGGAGATTGCGTCCGTCAATATGAATCTCTCCTGAATCCGGTGTCAGTATCTTGTTGAGACACTTAAGCATCGTGGATTTACCGGCACCGTTCGGGCCCACAATGCTCACAAAACTTGATTTATGAATATCAATTGATACATTCTCCAGAATCTGTGTACTGGCATATCCAAAACACAGATCCTTTATCTTGATCTTCACCATATTACCAAAACTCCTTCCTTTTTCTTTTAAGTATCAGGTACATGAAGAATGGCACTCCAATCAGAGAGGTCATTATACCGGTTGGGATTATTGTAGATCCTAATATGTACAGACCCGTAGCATCGGCAGATATGAGTAGAAGAGCTCCCAGTATTCCGGCAGCCGGAAACAGATATTTGTGATCCGATCCTACCATCATCCGTGCCATGTGAGGGGCAACCAGTCCAATGAATGCAATGGTTCCTGTAAAGCAAACAATAGTGGCTACCAAAAGGCTTGCAAGCAGCATGCTGGACATCCTGACCCGGTTTGTATCTATTCCGAGACTTTTTGCGTTTTCGTCCCCGATAGTCATAATATTAAGGTCATTTGCTTTCAGGTAAAGCAAAGGGGTACAAAACACAAAGATAACAAGGAGAAGCAAGAAATTATTCCATGTAAATGCGGAAAGGTCTCCCATGCCCCAGCTTATCATCACCCTTAGCTGTTCATCCGTTGCAAAATAACGGAACAGGTCACTAAGGGAACCGAAAAGATAATTCATCGCAATTCCTGCAAGGATCAGGGTTTCTGAAGTAGCTCCTTTAAAATTTGCAAGAGCAATAATAAACAGTGCGCAAAGCATTGCAAACAGGAAAGCGTTTCCTATAACCATATAGGGACCACCAATCACTCCCAGACCCAACACTGCAGCGATTGCCACTCCAAAATTTGCTCCGGAAGAAATTCCCAGGGTAAACGGGCTTGCTAACGGGTTCTTAAGGACTGCCTGCATCACACAGCCACATATCCCCAGACCAAAACCCGCCATTATGCCGGCAACAATACGTGGCATACGGATATTCCATACGATCTGTGTGGGCAATCCTTCAACAGAAATCGGTAATATCTTGGCCAGCAGAATCTTATAGACATCCGGTACGGATATATCAAGTGGACCGATAGTGACTATAAAAGCTGCGAAAAGAGTTACCAGAAGTAACATATAGCTAAGAAAAAGAAGCTTTCTTCCCACATGACGCTGGTAATCTTCCCTGACCTGCGAATTATCTGTTCCTCCCGAACCTCCGGTATCATCCGGTTTATGGCTATCTGATTGTTTTTTGAACGGGTTTTGCATAATTTTCACCGCAGTTCTGGACAAAAGAGGATATGGTGGCAGAAATCCTGAAAACCAATATAGCATATCCTCTTCAGGTCATATTTTCAGAAAACAAACTGGTTTAGTTGACCTCCTTCAGGAATGGCTGATATTCGGCAAGTTCTGTGTAAACACCGTCTATCCCCAGTATTTGTTTATAGACCTCATTTCCTTCTGCTTCCATGTCAAGGTCACTGAATTGTTCCGGATGCAGAAGTTTTGCCATATATATCATATTTAATAGACTCCTGTCTATAGGCCTGCCTCTGCAATATGGATAAAGGCAGGAATAGACGTTGTTATTCCTGACAGCAGGAATGTCTGAAAGTTCAGGTGTTTCCATTACAAAATCAACGCCGTTGGGTTCTCCAAATGATGAGGAGGAGGACCAGGCAACAAAGATATAATCTGGCTCCCATGCAACAATCTGCTCCGACAGAACGTTGATTTTGTCACCCACGCATTCCTTTGCAACATTAATACCGCCTGCAATGTTTAGTGGTTCATAGACTGATTCTGTACGGGTGAAATCCCTTCCCTCAACAGAATCATAGAAACCTTTCTTGGCACCTCTGGGGGCGAAATAGACTGTTGGTTTCTCACTATCGTCTATCTGGGATGTCACGGATTCGATCATATCAACCTTCGAACGAACAAACAATTCCAGTTCATCAGCTTTTTCTTGCTGATCCAGAGCATTTCCTATCAATTGGATGTGGGCATAGCTTTCCGCAAAAGTAAACCCTGCTCCTGCATCCACACATGGGCAACCCACCTTTTCCTTAATCAGGTCTCCCCGGTTGTACCAGGTTGCATCGAAAACGACATCGGGTTTCAGAATTGCCATTCTTTCATAATCTATTTCTTTACGGGTATTTGTCTCAGGAATATCATCGAGCTGGCCACCGCCATGGATCTGAAGGGCTTTCCAAGCTTCTGGGGCTATCTTTTCATCGTTATTGTCCCTTGGAAGTACACATCCTGAACGTGTACATTCATCAGTAGCAATAATTTTGTCAAGGTCACCCAGAGCAATTATCATCCTGGAGTTATCGGGGTTGGTGGTGATTATTCTCTCTACGGGTCTGTAGAATGTAACTTCCCTGTCGTGAGTGTCGGTAACGGTTTTTGGTTTACCATCCCAGAATTTAAATATGTATGAAGCATCACCTACATCGTCAAGGGAATATTGGCTGTCTTCAAGCATGTACTTGCATACTGCATCCGAAACTTCCTTTTCAGTGAGTATGCCGTCATCATTGTCGCATGGGATGGTAGAGGGTACTGCTGATGCGGTCATAACAGAAACAAGCAACCCGGCAATCAACAGGATTGCGGTTATAAACGTGAATTTAGGCCTCATTCCTTATCTCCTCCGGAATTATATTTCCTGAATATAAGCAAACAGGCAATCATTGACACCGAAGCCAGGAATGCTCCAAAACCCGGTGCTTTTGAAACTGAACTATCATCCGTATCTTCTAAGGTGGATGAAGAAATCATTGTAGTTGAAACAGCATTGGGATCTGTGACCGATTTCCATCTTTCTTTTCCTTCATTAAGTTCCTGTGTCTGGAAAAGCATATCCACCCAGTATCCTTCAAAGCCGCTTCCGTCATTGCCGGAAGGGATTACATTATACGTAATTTCACTTTCATCGCTCACAGAGAATGCAATTTTACCGGCATTCCTGTCAACCTTGAAATACTTTGCATCCGAAACATCTGCATCATCTTCAGGAAAAGCGAATCCTTCAGGTATTATTTCAACAATACCAATCATAAATGGAGTCTCTCCTGTAATTTCCAGTGTTATTTCAGCGCTTTTTCCGGTGGATAAACCGGAAGGTACGTGACGCTCAACATCAGTAACATCCCCACCTGCAGCAAGGGCAACAGGGGAGAAAACAAAACCTGCAATTATTAGCAGGGCTAAACCGATAGCAAATTTATTTATTTTCATTGGCAATCTCCTATAATTATATTAAAGTTTAGGCAATTTTCTAAAATTCATTTTAACTTGTGTTCTACCAAAAAATCAGCAATATCCTCTATCTCGGGAATAGAACTCTGGAATTCTTCCCCGAGAAGACCGGCTTTGAAAATGGATTCATGTATAGGAACAGTAGCGATCAGCTTCTCTTCAGGAATCTTGCTACATAATATCTCCCTGCCTGCTCCTTCAGCCCTGTTGCAGATATAATAGAGTGGTTTTCCGGCACTGTCGGCAAGTTTACCGATCTTTTCAGATAGGCGTATGGATTCGTAGGAGGGATCAAGCGCCATTAATAGGATGTCACACCCTTCTACCACACCTCTGCCAAAGTGTTCAATGCCGGCTTCGGTATCCACAAGAACGAAATCATTCTTTCCGGTTTCGATGTTCTGTATCAACTGTTTTGCAAGAGCGCCCATCGGGCAGGCACATCCCTCCCCGAATTCATGTATCTT
>JAUVJO010000229.1 GCA_030592345.1 Deltaproteobacteria bacterium | reverse complement strand
TGGACGAAACGGAGGAGCCCGCATGTCAGTAGAAGAGACCGTACGTGAATTGGCCGTGGCTGCCCAAAAAGCTGCTAAGGTTGTATGTGTCTTGAGCACAGACAAGAAGAATGAGGCATTGGAGCGCATTTCTCGGAAGCTGATTGCCGAAGCTCAACAGATAAAGCAGGAAAACGAAAAGGACCTGGCATATGCCAGGGAACAGGGGCTTTCAGATGCCATGATTGACCGGCTCACAGTCAGTGATGCGGTCATCGAGTCCATGGCAAATGGCCTGCGCGACGTGATAGGACTCCCCGATCCGGTAGGTAGTGTCACTGGCATGTGGCTCCGGCCCAATGGTCTTCAGGTCGGTCGGGTGCGAATTCCCCTTGGCGTGATCGGCATGATATATGAGGCCAGGCCAAATGCCACTATCGATGCAGCCGGGCTTTGCTTAAAGGCCGGAAATGCCGTGATCCTGCGCGGTGGCTCAGAGGCATTCAATTCCAATACGGTGCTTGCCCGTATCATCCAGGAGGCACTCCGGGAAACGGGTATACCAGAAGCGGCGGCCCAGGTGATCCCTGTAAGGGATAGGCTGGCTGTGAATGCCCTCCTGGCTCAAGACGACAGTGTGGACCTCATCATACCAAGGGGGGGTGAGGCCCTGATCCGTTTTGTTACCGAAAACTCCAGGATTCCAGTGCTGAAACATTACAAGGGGGTCTGCCACATTTACGTGGATGAGACCGCAGGCATTGGTATGGCCGAAGAGATTTCGTATAATGCCAAGGTGCAGCGGCCAGGTGTGTGCAATGCCATGGAGACCCTCCTGGTCCACGAAGCCGTGGCCGAAGCGTTTCTTTTGCAAATGGCCAGGCGTTTTGCGGAGGCTGGCGTAGAACTACGCGGGTGTCCAAAGACATGTCAAATAATACCAGAGGCCAAACAGGCCACTGACGAGGACTGGCAGGCCGAATATCTGGACTTGATCCTTGCCGTCAAGGTCGTCTCTTCCATGGATGAGGCAATTGAACATATTGCCGAATACGGTTCGGCCCATACAGAGGCAATTGTCACCTCAGATTATGGCCGCGCCCGGCGATTTTTGCGGGAGGTTGATGCTTCTGTGGTTCTGGTAAACGCCTCAACGCGGTTTAATGACGGCGGCGAACTTGGTTTGGGTGCTGAGATCGGGATCAGCACCTCCAAGCTCCATGCCTATGGACCAATGGGACTTGAGGAGCTGACCACGACCAAGTTTGTCGTCTTTGGAGACGGGCAGGTTAGAACCTAAGGGGTGTTTGTGCGTTTAGGCCTTTTTGGCGGTACCTTCAATCCTATCCACTTGGGACATCTTAGAGCCGGGGTAGAGGTCCGGGAGGCCTTCAACCTGGACAGGCTTTTGTTGATCCCGTCTGCCCGTCCTCCTCACAAGAGCACTGATGAGAATGTTGCCGGTGCTAAAGATCGTCTCGATATGGTTCGTCAGGCTGTCAAAGGGGTCCCTTACCTGGAGGCCTCTGATGTGGAGCTGGCCCGGTCCGGGCCTTCCTACACGATCGAGACACTGCGATATTTTCAAAACGACTCCGGTCATAATAGCGCGATCTATTTTATCGTGGGCCTGGATGCCTTCTCGGAAATCACCACATGGAAATCATACCGGCAGCTTTTTGCCACTGCTGATTTCATTGTTATGACCCGACCAGGGTCTAAACTCAAAAATTTGTCAAGTTTCATCCATACCCACATATCAAAAGAATATCAATACGAAAGCGCCTCCAACCGATACCATCACCCGGGGTGGTACTCAATTTTTTGTCTCAACATCACCCACCTCGACATTTCAGCCACGCAAATCAGAAAAAGAATCAGGCAGGGTCGTTCCATTCGTTTTCTGGTGCCTGACACAATTGACGGTTTTATCAAGAAAAAGGGGCTTTACAGATGACACAACCCATTGACCCGGCCATTGACCAGTATGTCAAGGCAGTCCTGGGTATGAAGGCATTTGATGTTGTTGTACTCGATATGCGCGGAGTGACTTCCTTTGCTGACACGTTCATTATTAGCAGCGGCAGGAGTCACCGACAGGTTACGGCCATTGCTGAATTTGTGGCTCAAGAGATCAAGTCAAAGGGAATCAAACCCCTGGGGATAGAGGGCCTCCAAGAGGGGCACTGGATCCTGATGGACTATGGGGATATCATTATTCACGTCTTTTACGAACCCATACGAATGTTCTACGACCTTGAAGGCCTGTGGTCAGACGCGAAACGGATCAAGATTTGTGATGGATAAATCCAGACTTCACCCTCCTGAGAAAAGAGAGATTCTATCAAGTCCCAGCCCAAAAGACGTGTTGGGGCTTCCTGGCAAGAAGGCCCTGGACGCGATCCTTGGCTCGCCAACCCCTGCCCATTTGGTTCAGTCCTTGGCCGAAGAGGACCTGTTCTGGCTCGTCCAGGACATTGGGCCCGAAGATTCCCTGCCCATTCTATCGCTCGCCTCAAATGATCAGTGGCAGTACCTGCTGGACCTGGAACTGTGGGAGATGGACCGGCTGAGCATCGGTTCTGTCAACCGGTGGCTGGGCCTTCTGCTTGAAGCTGATTTGCAGAGGTTTTTGATCTGGGGGCTCCGGGAACACATTAAACTCGTTGAATTTCATCTTTATAAGAACATCGACGTAAGAATAAAGGAAGAAGACGAGTCGCCATCCGATTTCGATGAGGGCTTTTTTTCATTAGATGGCGTGTTCTATATTCGCGTCCGTGACGAAAGACATGATCACACTATCAGGGAGTTCTTAAGGCGCCTTGCAGAACACGACATTGACAGGTTTCACAATGTTCTTCTGGAATTGGCCGGGCACTTGCCTGCAGAGGCAGAGGAAAACATGTATAGGCTCCGAAACGCTCGGTTGGCGGAAAAAGGCTTCCTTCCGTTTGAAGAGGCCGTTGGAATCTATCAGTACGTAAGTCCTAAGAGTCTCATAAAACAAGAGCACGAGGATCAGAAGATAGTTCAAAAACCGCTGTCCTTTCAGCCTGTATCTGTTTCCACCTCGCTGCTGATGAAAGAGCAGGATCTTTTTTATATGTCTTTGAAACAATTAGAAAACAGCCACACTCTGGAACGGCTCCAGGTGGAATTTGCCGGGATGTGCAATCAAATTCTGTCCGCGGACGGCCTTGTGATCCGTGACAAGGACGACCTGGCCGCTGTGGTCGGAAAGGCCTGCGGATACTTGGATATCGGACTTGAAAACCTTGGCGGCAAAGACCCGGCAAAGGGCGTTCGCCTGGTTGAAAAATACCCTTTGAACCAGATCTTCCGGGTTGGTTACGGTGCCGCGCTCGAGCTAAAGTGGAAGACAGAAAAATGGCTCAAACATAGTTGGTTTGCCACTCAAGTCTTTAGCCTTAGCTTCTGGGACGATGACTGGGAGGGGAGACTGGAAGGCCTTCTCAAGAAACGCCCCCTTTTTTACACCAGCCTATCAGACGGTGTGCCATACCGTGAGTTCAAGGCCTTGCAGGAAATCTCACATTGCCACAAGGCCCTTGATCAGATCATAAACATGGATTACCTCCTGTCGCTCCTGTTTCCGCGAGCCGTCCCTTACCCAATACAAGCTTGTCATCCACTCACCTACAAAAACCTCATTCTTACCTGTTGGGCACGACACCACTTAGCCCTGTCCCAAGAGATCCAACCATTGCTGGCTGAGCAATTGAAGGCTTTTTTTCAAGACTTGTTGGCCAAAGGGGAAAAACCTTACCATGTGAAGCAAGAGATGAGGCAGTCCTTTTTGGACTACGTGGTTGCCCGCTCCGGGCTTAGGGCTGGTGAGATAGAGGACCGGGTAGGTAAGAACCTTGATGTCCTCTTTAGTGAGCTCGAAACCGAATACGGCTCCGTATCCATAGAAGACCTGGACCCGAGATACGTGAGGCATTTTCTGGTCTCATCGTAAGTGCCTGGTTTACCTTCCAAACTACCATCTGTGTCACGTCAGAGTGGTAGGTAGTGAGTATACCCATTTTATCCCCCCCAAAATTACCCCTTGACGATTAACAGCCCGACGGTATTGTGGTCGCAGGTTGACAAAAGACCATTGCAGGCGTTCACAGGTTCAGCGTTCCGGGTTACCTTTCTTTCTTTAGCTGTGCTCGTAGAACGGTTCAGATTTCGGCGAACCCTGAACCCGTGAACCATTGAACGGTTACACTATATCTAAGCCATCATCTCTCATTAGGAAAGATGAAGCAAAAACCAGCCTTTTTGGCCAAGGTAGCTCGTCCAGGCTTGACAGGGGTTTTCCCCAGGAACCGGTTGTTCGATCTGTTGGATGACCTGCGGAAACGGCCTGTTATCTGGGTCTCAGGCCCTCCCGGCTGTGGAAAGACTACCCTGATCAGCAGCTATATCGAGGCCCGTGCTATTCCTTGCCTCTGGTACCATATAGACGAAGGCGACGCGGATGTGGCAACCTTTTTCTATTTCATGGACGTGATGGCAAACACGGCTGCACTACAAAGGCGAACGTCTCACCTTCCAGTTCCGGAACATCTCCAAAACACCTCAGGATTTGCCCTGCGTTATTTTGAAGACTTTTACGATCGTCTAAAGATCCCAGGTCTACTTGTTTTCGATAACTATGAAAAGGTACAGGCAGTATCACAGTTTCACGAAGTGATCCGTCTTGGGTTATCCAGAATTCCTGAAGGCCTAAACGTCGTCTTGATCAGTCATACCAACCCCCTCCCGGTTTTTGTCCGCATCCTGGCCAATCATCAAATGGCCCTTCTCGGATGGAATCTGCTCCGTTTAACGTCAGAAGAGTCTGATGGAATCGTCCGGTACCAGCTACACGAGAGACAGGCAAAGGAGACGACACTCCATTTACACACCGCCACGGATGGATGGGCAGCCGGGCTGGTGCTAATGTTAGAGAAGGCAAAAAGAAAATGCATCGACCTTCAATCGGTCCCTAAACATACGCGGGAGGAGGTATTTGCGTATTTTGTGGCGGAAATCTTTAATAAAACAGATAGCAAGACACGGGATTTTTTGCTCAAGTCGGCGTTTTTGCCCAAGATGACAGAAAAAATGGCAGAAGAGCTCACAGGCCACCCCCAAACAAGGCACATCTTGTCCGAATTAAATCGCAATAACTGTTTCACGGAAAAGCTCTACGTTCCCGTGCCGGTATACCGGTATCATCCGTTGTTCAGGGATTTTCTGTTGTGCCGCGCAAAAGGAACATTTTCGGCCCAAAACCTGGCGATTTTACATCGCCATGCGGTAAAGCTTCTTGAGGAGAGTGATCAGACAGAGGCCGCAGTTGCGCTCCTTGATGATGCAGGCGACTGGGCTGCGAAGGTTCGATTAATCACAATACATGCCCCGTCTATGCTGGCACAGGGGAGGCATCGTCTCTTGGAAACATGGTTGAACAACCTTCCAAATGAGATCATCGAGAACACGCCTTGGATTTCTTACTGGGTGGGCTCATGTCGCCTTCCCTTTGATCCTTGTTTGAGCAAGCGTTATTTTGGGCAAGCCTTTGAACGATTCAAGATTTGCGAAGATGTGGCAGGAATGCTTCTTGCCTGGTCCGGCATTATTGAATCCATAGCGTACGGTCAGAAAGACTTTTCGCTATTTGATCAATGGATTTCAATTATTGAAGAGATCATGCCCGGCCTCAACGGATTTCCTTCCAAAGAGATCGAAGCCCGTGTGGC
>JAUVJO010000035.1 GCA_030592345.1 Deltaproteobacteria bacterium | reverse complement strand
GGGAAAAACAGCACGGTTTTTCCGTGCTCGGAATAGAACAGATACCGGACATACGTGTTACGGCCTACGAGATAGAGCATGAAAAGACCGGTGCAAAGGTTTTGCACCTTCACTGTGATGATCCGGAAAACCTTTATGCTATCGGTTTCCGCACTCCCCCCACGGATTCCACAGGGGTTGCCCATATCCTGGAACATTCGGTATTGGCCGGTTCTGAAAAATATCCATTGAAAGACGTGTTCAACGAGCTGGCCAAGGGCTCCCTCCAGACCTTTATCAATGCCTTTACCTATCCGGACAAGACCATCTATCCGGTGGCAAGCCGGATCAGGACCGATTTTTTCAACCTGGCTCGCGTATACACTGACCTTGTGTTGCGACCACGTCTGCTCCAGGAGACCTTTTTTCAGGAGGGCCACCATCTGGAATTTGAAGATCCGGAAGAAATCAAGAGTCGCCTGACGATTTCAGGCATTGTTTTTAATGAGATGAAAGGAGTGTATGCTTCTCCAAACGCCCTCATGTACAAACCGATCCAGGAGGGGCTCTATCCGAATACGACATATGCCTTTGATTCAGGAGGAGATCCGGAAACGATTCCCTCCCTTTCTTACGAAGCGTTCAAGGAATTTCACCGTACCTTTTATTCCCCCACAAACGCTCGCTTTTTCCTGTATGGCAACATACCGACAGAGGACCACCTGGTTTTCTTAAAAGAGATGCTCTCCGGATTTGATCGTGTGCAGGCGGACTCATCCATTCAAGGTCAACCGATGTGGAGAAAACCATCCAGGACGCATAGCTATTATCCTGTTGGCAAGGAAGAAGGCCTAGAGAAGAAAACCGCCATAAATGTTGCATGGATGGTGGCAGACAATACGGATTATGAAACCGTTCTCCTTCTTCAGGTCGTTTCTGAGGCGTTGATCGGCAGTGCTGCAGGTCCGCTTCGCAAGGCATTGATCGATTCCGGGCTGGGCGAGGATCTTTCTCCAGTCACCGGCCTAGAGCAGGACCTTAAACAGGTCGCTTTCATTGTAGGCTTGCGGGGCTCGGATCCTGAGAAGGCTGGGCGTGTTGAGACACTGGTCCTTGAGACGCTAATGCAAACGGCGAAATCCGGTTTTGACGAAGATCTCATATCCGGCGCGCTTCATCAGGTAGAGTTTCATGGCAAAGAGATCGTTCGTACCCATATGCCGTATGCCATCCACCTCATGGGAAGGGTGTATCATACGTGGCTTTATGATGGTGACCCTCTGGTCGGCCTGAAGTTTTCCAGTATTATTGATAAGATTCGCAAAAAATGGGAATATGAGCCCACGCTCTTCCAAGAGGTTGTACGTAATTGGTTCCTCGATAATCCTCACCGACTTCTTTCTGTCACAGAACCGAGTAAGAGCTATGCTGAAGAACGAGAACGTGCTTTCAGAGGGAAAATGGCACACCTAAAGAACTCTTTTTCCACTAAAAAGCTGGAAGATATCCGAAGTGCGGCTGCTTCCCTGCGCAAGGGGCAGATGGAGTCTGACACGGCCGAAGCATTAGCCACGCTTCCAAGACTGAAACTGAGTGATATTCCCACCACCATAGAAGCGGTTCCTACTACAAAAACGACTATTTCGGACATTCCGGCCATGGAGCACGACATTTTTGCAAACCGGATTGCCTATCTTGATCTTGCCTTTGATGTCTCTGATGTCCCTGAAGACCTTCAGCCTTATCTCCCGTTGCTGGGAGAGCTTACGACCGGTATGGGAGCAGCAGGGATGGGCTATGAGGAAATGGCAAAGCGTATAGCTTTGAAGACCGGAGGTCTCGGGTACCGACTTGCAACCGGGATGACTACGGATGGAAAGAATAATTGGCAGAAGATAATCTTCAGAATCAAGGCACTTCACCGGAACGTGCCGGATGCTGTAAAGATTGTCTCGGATATTGTGACAAAGGGAGACCTCTCGGATGAAACCCGTATGCGGGACGTGATCGCAGAGACCAGGAACCGGATTCATTCGTCCGTTGTCCCATCCGGTCACGCGTTTGCACGCAGGACTGCGGCCGCGGCCCTTTCTGTGCCTGCATATCGGGATGAACAATGGAAAGGGCGGGGACAACTTCAGCTTTTGAGCCGGATTTCCGATTGGTTTGAGGGGCAGAAATTAGATGTTCGTGTAAGAATAGCTCGTCTTCGAGATATGGTTTTCCGGAGAGCAAGACTTATACTGAACTTGACTGGAGACTCAGAAGGTCTTTCCCTCCTTTCCGAGGCAGTAGCGCAATTGGCACATGGCTTGCCCATGGGCGGAGATCGACAGACGTCAAGTGTGCCTGAATTGCATCCGGTTCATGCCGGCATCGGCATCCCGGCTGAGGTCTGTTACGTGGCCAAGGTTTTTCCTGTGCCGACCTATGCTGAAGCGCTTTCGGCCGCTCTCCTGGTCTTGTCAAAGGAGCTTTCAAGCGGGTATCTCTACAAGCGGATCAGAGTGCAGGGTGGGGCCTATGGTGGCATGTCGCAGTATGATCCGCTTGGCGGCAACTTCTCTTTCCTTTCGTACAGGGACCCAAATCTTGTCGAAACTCTCAAAGTCTACGATAAGGCTGTTGAGTTAGCCTCACGAAAAAGGATGGAAACAGAAGAGCTTCAAAAGGCCATCATAGGTACGATAGGATCACTGGATGAACCCATGGATCCGTCGAGCAAGGGGTACACGGCCCTGATCCGTGACTTTGCCTGCTTCTCAGACAAAGATCGACAAAAATTCCGTAACCAGGTCCTTGAAACGTCGTCAGAGTCACTCATTGAAGCAACCAATCGCTATCTGGTGCCCGCAGGCGAATCATCGGCAGTTGCCGTGTATGCAGATGCCGAGCGCCTCCGTAAGGCTAATGAGACCATGGATCCGAAGCTGAATATAGAGGCGTTGTTGAGTGTTTGAATTACCTGGAATATGCGCGCATGGAAGCCCTGAACAGAAAATGCCTCTCGTTAAAAAAGATGAAGCAGATGGGGTTTTTGATAGTTGTCCGGCGAATCGAAATAGACTATAAGGCTCCGGCAGGAGAGGGAGATGAGAAAATGGCCTTGAAAACAATATCCATTGATTCCGTTAGGGATTATGAGGGAGAACGTGTCACGATCTGTGGGTGGCTGACCCATAAGCGATCGAGCGGTCGCATACGATTTCTGATCTTGAGGGATGGTACAGGGATCATACAGGCCACGTTGTTCAAGGGTGAGACGAGCGACAGCGCCTTTGACCTGTACCCGGAACTGACCCAGGAATCTTCGCTCTCTGTCACCGGCGAGCTTCGCAAGGAAGACCGGGCTCCCGGGGGATACGAGATACTCGTATCAGAGATGGAGATATTTCATATTGCCGAAACCTATCCAATTTCCCCAAAGGAGCACGGTATCGGCTTCTTGATGGACCACCGTCACCTGTGGCTTCGGTCTTCGAGACAGCAGGCCATTTTGCGTGTCCGCCATTCTGTGATCAAAGCAGCTCGCCGGTTCTTTGATGATCAGGGGTTCACGCTCCTTGATGCCCCGATCCTGACGCCTTCATCCTGCGAAGGTACGACGACCCTTTTTGAAACAGACTACTTTGAGGACACAAAGGCATTTCTGTCACAGAGCGGACAGCTTTACATGGAAGCCGGTGCCATGGCCTTTGGCAAGGTTTACTGCTGTGGGCCTACATTTCGTGCTGAGAAGTCAAAAACCCGCCGGCATCTTACGGAGTTCTGGATGATTGAGCCTGAAGTGGCCTTTGCCGATCTTAAGATGGTTATGGATCTGGCCGAAGCCATGATCATAACGATCGTCCAGGAGGTTCTTAAGACCCGTCAGGCAGAGCTTCATATATTAGAGCGAGATATCGCCAGGCTTGAACAGATCCGGGCCCCTTTTTATGTCATCAGTTATGATGAGGCCATCGAGTTTTTGAAAGATGCCGGAGAATCGATCCCATGGGGTGAAGATTTTGGAGGGGGCCACGAGACCATCATCTCAAATCGATTCGACAGGCCTGTGCTGATTCACCGGTATCCGACAGAGACCAAGGCATTTTACATGAAAAATGATCCTGATCGCTCAGAGGTCGCCCTGTGTGTGGACATGCTGGCCCCAGAGGGGTACGGTGAGATAATCGGAGGCGGCCAGCGTGAAGACGACTCAGAGATTCTAAAGACGAAAATCGAAAAGACAGGGCTCCCTCCTGAAAGCTTTGACTGGTATTTGGGGCTCAGACGTTACGGAAGTGTCCCGCACGCCGGTTTCGGCTTGGGCATTGAGCGGATGGTCGCGTGGATGTGCGGCCTGGAGCATGTCAGGGAGACCATCCCCTTTCCGAGACTCATTGACAGGTTGTATCCGTGATTGCAAGTGAGCTAAAGTGCCTAAAGTGTCTAAAGTGAGCTAAAGTTAAGGACTTGAAGAAACAGTTTTATTATTGAAAGAAAGTGAGTCCCGCCTTTAGCGGGATTAAGCAGTGCGCCTCCAGTTTAACATATCAAAAATAGGCAGAATACCTCAACTTTAGCTCACTTTAGTTCACTTAATGTCACCTTAACTCACACCTAGAGTAATGAAACATGCCAGTTGAACGTACCAGAATCCTCTTAGATACCATCAAACGACTCCTCAGGCGAGGTGCCACGGTACATCTTCATAAGATCGTCAACAAAACCCACGCCGCGGACCTGGCTGTCGTCTTCCAATTTCTGACGCTCAGCGAGCAAGAAGCCCTTTTTGACCTCACGGACAATATTGAACAAAAGGCCATGCTCTTCAGTGAACTGGAACAGGAGACACTCCTGAACCTGATCGAAGACATGCAGGCCGAAAAAATCGCAGAGATCCTGGAGCAGATGCCCACCGATGACGTGGCCGACCTGCTGGGACAACTCTCTGATGACCGTGCCAAGGCCCTCCTTGATCTCATGACCAAGGAAGACTCTGAAGAGGTGGAAGAGCTGCTCAGTTATGATGAAGAGACCGCCGGTGGCATCATGCTGCCGGATTTTATTGCCCTGAAGGAGGAAACCACCGCAAAAGAGGCCATCGAGGCATTACAGAAAGAGTATGTCGATGTGGAGATGCCATTCTATCTCTATGTTGTGGACGATCATGACTATCTGGTGGGCATCATCTCCTTGCGGCAATTGGTTGTTGTCCGTCCTGAAACCAAGCTCAAGTCAATCATGGCGACAGACGTTGTCAGCGTCCGGACCGACATGGACCAGGAAGAGGTGGCCAGAATCGTTGCCCGTTACAATATCCTTGCAGTGCCTGTGGTGGACGAGAACAACAAGCTCGTTGGAATCGTCACCGTGGATGACGTCATTGATATCATTCGCGAGGAGGCAACAGAGGATATCCTGAAAATGGCTGGCGCAGGCGAGGGTTTGATAGAAACCCAGTCGTTGCTGAAGAGTACCCGCATCAGACTCCCATGGCTCTTGGCCAGTTGGGTCGGCGGGGTGATCGCCTTTCTTGTCATCAGCCATTTTGAGAGCAGTCTGAACAAATTTATATACCTGGCGGCTTTTATACCGATAATTATGGGCATGGGTGGAAATATCGGAACCCAGACTTCTACCATTGTCGTTCGAGGCCTCGCCACCGGCCAATTGGATCTAAAGCTGATATGGCAAGTCGTCCTGAAGGAACTTGCGATCGGATTTCTCCTCGGCCTTGTTTACGGCCTTCTCCTTGGAGTATTTGCCCACTTGCGTTATGACCTGTGGCTCCTTGGAGTTACCGTAGGGCTTGCCGTCATGAGTTCCATGACGATTGCTGCCACGGTGGGATCTCTTGTGCCGATGGTTTTTGCTCGCATCAACATTGATCCGGCTGTTGCCACCGGGCCGTTTGTGACCACCTCGATCGACATCCTGAGTGTGTTCTTATATTTTCAGATCGCGACCATGCTGCTCAATTTATAGCCATTATGTCGTATCTGTCTTCCCCTGCCATTATTCTGCGTGTAACCGAGCACGGTGACTATGACAAGATCATCACCTTTTTTACACTTAGGCGGGGAAAGCTCTCTCTTATGGCTAAGGGCGCAAAAAAGAGCATCAAGCGTTTTGCAGGCATCCTGGAGCTTTTCTCTGTTTTAAACCTGGTCTGGACATATGGTCATGGTCGGAGCCGGGGCCTGCCAATCTTGCATGAGGCCTCAGTGGTACATCCTTTTGGGCAGATCCGAACCAATATTACCCATACAGCCTATGCCAGTTACTGGTGCGAGTTGGTCTACCTGTGGATGGAGCAGGGCCAGAAACAGGTTTCTGTATACAAGCTACTTGAGCATGTATTAGGCCAACTGAATTCCGGGGGGCTGTCTGAGGAGACCCTTCACATCACATTTCAGCTTCGCTTTATCGCTATTAACGGTTTCAGGCCCGGTTTTGACCATTGCGGCATCTGCGGTAGAACCATGGATCAGTTTCAGGGCTCCTCTGTTGCCTTCGATGTCAGGAGGGGGGGGATATTATGCGAAAAATGCTTCCCTGGCAAACAAGGCCATTTATTCCTTTCCAAGGGAACGATCAAGTTTCTTGCCTGGGTTTTGAATGCACCGCTAGAAAAACTCCATCGGCTCAGGTTCTCCAATCAGGCCATTGAGGAGAGTCTTCGCATGCTTGAAACCTTTGTGCCGTACCATCTTGGAAAGGAGACAAAGAGCCTGAAGTTTCTGAAGCAGGTCAGGGCCGGATTGGCCCACTGACCCCTTTACAAACCGATGGTTTCAGGGTATGCGGGAGAAAAAAGTGTCTAAAGTGAGCTAAAGTGAATCGAAGTGTCTAGTGTCTAAAGTGAACTAAAGTTGATGGCATTGAGGGATTGAGAAGAAGTAAGTTTGGTAGACTTAATCCCTGAATTCCCAAATCCGCAATTCCTCAGTTACATCCATAACTTTAGCTCACTTTAGGCACTTTAGTTCACTTTAGCTCACTTTTTACCCAGGGGGATAGAAAGAGATCATGACATTCCAAAAACTCGTCCAAGCACTTGAGAATTTTTGGGCCCGCCACCGTTGCATCTTGCAGCAGCCTTACGACATCGAGGTGGGGGCCGGCACCTTTCATCCGGACACTCTCCTAAGAGTACTCGGCCCTGAACCGTGGCGCGTGGCGTATGTGGAGCCCTCGCGCCGGCCCACGGACGGCCGTTACGGCGAGAATCCCAACCGGCTTCAACACTACTACCAGTATCAGGTTATCCTCAAGCCCTCCCCTCTTAAGATCCAGGAGATGTACCTGAACAGCCTGAAGGCTCTTGGGATCGATCCTTTGGCCCACGACATCCGTTTTGTGGAGGACGATTGGGAATCGCCCACGCTCGGGGCATCGGGCCTGGGGTGGGAGGTGTGGCTTGATGGCATGGAAATCACCCAGTTTACTTACTTTCAACAGGCGGCAAGCGTTGAGCTCGATCCCGTCTCTGTTGAAATCACATACGGCCTGGAAAGGATAGCCATGTATCTTCAGGCCGTGGATAATGTTTTTGACCTTAGATGGAACGATTACGTATCCTACGGAGACTTACACCACCGGGCAGAAGTGGAACATTCCACCTACAACTTTGAACAGGCCGATGTCAAAATGCTGTTTGCCCTATTTGACATGTACGAAGCCGAATGCAAGCGTATTATTGCGCACGCTCTGGTTTTGCCCGCCTATGAATACTGCCTGAAGTGTTCCCACACGTTCAACCTGCTCGATGCCCGTGGCGCAATCAGCGTGACAGAAAGAACAGGCTATATTGCCCGTGTGAGAAACCTTGCCCGCGCCTGCGGCGAGGCGTATCTGGAGCAGAGAAGGGCCATGGGGTTTCCGTTACTGGAGAAGACATAAAGGGTGAGTAACCCGAAACTCTGAACCTGTGAACGATTACAAAGGATAAATATCATGTCGAAAACGTTACTTGTAGAAATTGTCACAGAGGAAATACCCGCTGGATATATCGCACCTGCCCTTGAGGCCATGGCAGGGCTAATGGTGCAGAAGCTGTCTCAGGCCCGCATAGAATCTGCGGCAAGCGGAGAGACATTTGCAACTCCAAGGCGTCTGGCCCTTATGGTTCGGGATGTGGCTGAACATCAAGCCTCTATTACCAGGGAGATTGTTGGGCCGCCCAAGGCAGTGGCGTTTGACGCCAAAGGGCAGCCCACGAAGGCAGGCGAAGGCTTTGCAAGGAGCCAAGGTGTTTCGGTGAGCCGCCTGACCACGAAAACCACAGCCAAAGGCGATTACGTGTGTGTCAGAAAAACTGAGCGGGGCCAGGCATCCTGGAGGCTCCTTCAGACTATCATCCCGGAAGTCATCATGGCGATTCCATTTCCCAAATCCATGCGGTGGGCCGATCTGAGGCTCACCTTTGTCAGACCCATTCACTCGATCATGGCCCTTTTTGGAGACCGGATCATCCCTTTTAAGCTGGAAAATATCAAGAGCGGCCGACGAACCCGTGGCCACCGTTTTATGCATCCAGGGTCGATTGCGATTGGCAACCCTTCTGAATACGTGGGCGCATTGCGATCCGCCTTTGTTGTGGCAGACATTGAAGAACGCAGCAGGGTGATCCGAGCACAGATCACCGAGGCCGCACGCAAACTCGGCGGTGACGTCATATCTGATGATGACTTGCTAGATACCGTCACCAATCTCGTGGAGTACCATGCCGTGTCTGCCGGAACCTTTGACCCTGCCTTTCTCAAGCTCCCCAGAGAAGTCCTGATCACGGCCATGCGGGAGCACCAGAAATACTTTGCCGTGGCAAGTTCAGACGATCAATTGTTGCCCTGTTTTATTGCTGTCAACAATACTGCTGCAAAAGACATGGCTGTGGTTACCTCCGGACACGAGCGGGTGCTCCGGGCCAGGCTCGAAGACGCCCGCTTTTTCTTTGAAACCGATGCAAAGACGTCCCCTAATGATATGGTAGAAAGGCTCAAGGGCGTGTTGTTCCAGGCGAAGCTGGGGACTATGTTTGATAAGGTGTGTCGCGTCCAAGAGCTGGCCGAGCACCTCGCAGACATGACTGTCCCTGAGGATAAACCAACGGTATCGCGGGCAGCATGGCTGACAAAATCGGATCTGACCAGCCAGATGGTCAATGAGTTTCCAAAGCTTCAAGGGGTGATGGGACGCATCTATGCAGCACGCTCAGGGGAACCTGGGGCCGTGGCCAAAGCCATTGAGGAGCACTATTTGCCTGCCTATGCTGGCGGTCCGCTGCCCGAGGCGGTTGCCGGCGCGCTCGTTAGCATGGCTGACAAGTTAGACACGATCTGCAGTTGTTTCGGGATTGGTCTTATACCGAGCGGCACATCCGATCCTTACGCCCTGAGACGTCAGGCCATTGGGATTATCCAGATTATGCTCACACGGAATTTGTCGTTTTCCTTACAGGCACTGATCAACAAGAGCCTTGAGCTTTTGCACGACAAGATATCCGGAGACACGGAGCAAGCAGGCCGAGGTGTCATGACGTTTTTCCGACACCGTATGGAACATCTCCTGGCTGAACAGGGCTTTGCCAAGGATCTTATCACGGCCGTGACCAGCGCTTCAATGGACAGTCTCCCGGCTGTTTTGAAACGTACGGAGGCACTGCAAAACCTCAAGGCCAAGGAGGATTTTGAGCCCCTGGCCATAGCCTTCAAGCGCGTAGTGAACATCATACGACAAGCCAGGCAACGAGGGGATATTCCTTCACGTGCGGCCCAGACTCAGATCGAGGCAGACCCTGCCATGTTTCAGGAACCGTGCGAACAGGAACTTTACAGCGCCTTTCAGAAGGTGAAGCAGGAGATATCTGACGACTTGGGTTCCTTTGATCGTGGCCTTTCTGCCATTGCCAGCCTGAAGAACCCGGTGGATGGTTTCTTTGACGGGGTCATGGTCTTGACCGAAGACAAGCGGCTAAAACAAAACCGCCTGGCTTTGCTCGGAGAGATTGCCGAGCTTTTTGCCATCTTTGCTGATTTCTCGAAGATTTCGACGTGATTCCCGGGTAACCGTTCAGGGGTTCTGGGTTCACCGAAATCCGAACCGCCCTACGAGCAAGGCTAACGAAAGAAAGGCAACCTTGAATCCCGCTTTCAGAGGGAAATTCTGAACCTGTGAACGCCTACATTTGTGGTTCGTGGTTCGTTTTTCGATACACGAACCACGAATAAACGATTCACGATTTCTTCATAGAAGTCAGCAGAAGCCCTGCTATGGTCTTGGCATCCCGAATCTCACCATGTGTGATCATTTGAATGGCCGTGTCAATGGTTGTGGGCTGTACCTCCAAGATCTCATCATCCTCAAGGTTCTGCTCTGCAGGTATCAATCCGGTGGCCAGGAAAATGTGGATATGCTCATCAGTGTAACCAGGGGCGGGGAGGATTTCTACGAGTTTCTCCAGGTTTTTGGCCTCATAGCCAGTCTCTTCCACCAATTCTCGCCGGGCACACTCAACAGGGCCTTCATCCGGCTCCAATGTGCCGGCAGGGATTTCCCACACGAATTCGCCCACAGCGTGCCGGTATTGTTTTACCAAAACAACCCTCCCATCATCAAGCAGAGGCACCATGGCAGCAGCGCCGGGGTGGCGAACGACCTCCCGGTTTTTAATCACCCCGTTTGGCAGGGTCACTTTCTCAAGCGCAACATCAAAAATCTTCCCCTTGTACAAAGTCGTCACTTTGTGCACCTTTACAGGCATGAGATCCCCCTTTGACCGCTTAATCGCTCAACATGAGGACGTTACCACAGCACCTGGCAGCCCGCAAGGAGCGATTCTCCAAACTCACCAATATCCTTTCCTTATGCAGGATGGAACCCCTGTCTTGGATATCAAACCCTATATTGAAGACAAGTACAGTTGCCCGAGTTTCGAGGGCAAACAACGGCCAGCCACGCCATGATCAGGGTAGTAGTCCAGCGGAAAATCCTTGCCCAAGTTGTAGGTCTGTGATAGTTTCCCGTAAAATTCCAACAGGAGGCGAATTATGGAATGGGTAAATGCTGTTGTGTTGATAGGTCTGGTTTTTTTTGTAGTGATACAGAACAGACATGTAAGAACTTTAGAGAAAGACCTTGCTTTACAGAAAGAAAAATTAACATTGCAGGATGGTATGTTAGCTACACACAGGGATATTCTGGCTTCACAGAAAGGCGTGCCTGCCAGTGCAATGGTCTATCCTGATATTCCTGCACCAAAACAACCAACAGATGAGACAAAGGTCACAGACAAGGCGATTGAGAAAAAACAGCGGGAGGATATGGCGGAAGAAAAAGCCAGGTTTGAAAAAGAAGTAAAAGTGAAAACAAAATCAATTGAATGGTATGAGAAGGAATTTTCTATTGGATTAGATGCCCTGCTCGAACTGTTTTTTCACATTCCACTCGGTGTACGAGAGTCGATCATAAGCAAGATGCCCAACAGTGTCATAAAAAAGGGATTCAAAAGGTTATCAAACAAAAGGATAGGATCATAAATAGAGCCTTGTATAGTAATCTAATTTTGGTTTTCCCGGCATAGTTTTCCCTGCGAAAGTTTAATTGCCAAAATGAACAAGTGCCTAAAATGCCTAAAGTGATCTAAAGTGCCTAAAGTTAAGGAATTCTGCCATTTTATATTAGTTTCAGCATACCATCATCGCACCGGGAAGATGGGGTTTTGCAAACGTCAGTGGCTTTGGGTTTTGGAGCAGTATACAGCCTGCCGGAGGGGGATGATGAGAAATATAGGAAGAGCAGTCTGGCTGCGCGCATTTGGCCTGTTTTTTCCCGTCGCAGCCATCGTGCTGACTGCTGTTGCACTGGGGGCCGAGACTAAGGCGGAAGCCCCGGTATTGACCCTCAAAGAGAGTATTGAGATCGCGCTCGAGCGCAACCTCTACATTCACGTGGCCCGCAAGGAGATTGATGCCGCCCAGGAGCGCCAGAAGGAGGCGAGGACCGGGTTTCTCCCGTCATTGAGCGCCGAGTACAGCTACCACCGTCCGAGTGAGGTTCCATTTGTCGTGTTCAATGGCAACAAGACCAATGTTGGCGATCAGGACCAGTACCGTTTTAGCGGCACCATCGAACAGCCACTGTTTACGGGGTTTGCCACCCTGTCCGGTTACCAGTTGGCCAGGCTGGGTCTGGACGTGGCCAGGATTCAACTTACCCAGGCCCGGTCTGACCTCGTCTTGAAGGTAAAGGTGGCGTACTTTAACATTTTGAAAGCGGAAAAGATCCAGGAGGTGGCCGAACAATCCGTGCGCCAGTTGCAGGCGCAACTGAAGGTAGCAGAGAATTTCTATCAGGTTGGAATGAGCCCTAAAGTCGATGTGCTCTATGCTGAGGTGCGGTTGGCAGAGGCCATGCAGGAACTTATAGTGGCTGAAAATGACGTGAGGCTTGCCAAGGCCGACTTTAACACGATCCTGCGCAGGCCCATTGATCAAGAAGTGGTAGTGGCCGACATCCTTTCTGATGTGCCTTATGAAAAACCGTACGAGTCTTGTCTCAAGGTCTCGCTTGAAAAACGACCGGAATTGATGGAGGCGGAAAAGAACGTGGCCATTGCGGAAAAGGAGATCACCCTGGCCAAGAGTGACTATTATCCCAGGGTAAGTGTTATGGGCAACTACTATCGTACTGGTGATCATCCGGCTGTGGATGGGAGCGAGTTTGTGGACCGGGAAAACTGGGATGTCTTGGCAGTGGCCAGATGGACTTTTTTCGAGTGGGGGAAAACCCGGTTTGCAACCAATGAGAAGCGGGTTCGCCTGCTCCAGGCCAAAGATGCCCTGGAGCAGATTAAAGATGTTGTACATTTGGAGGTAAAGACCTATTATCTGGACCTGCAAGCCTCAGAGGAATATATAGGGGTGGCGAAAAAGAGCGTGGAATCAGCCGAGGAGAATTTTCGGATCAGCGAGGAGCGCTACCGGGAACAAGTAGCTACTTCCACGGAAGTGATGGATGCCCAGACCAGGCTAACCCAGGCCAAAACCGATTACACCAAGGCGCTCGTGTTCTTTAACGTGGCCCAGGCCCGCTTGATTCGAGCCATGGGGCTTGAGGATGAATCCTGAGTATAGATCGGGCGTATCCGGAACTGGGGATGCATGCTCTTGATTTGAAGTGCCTAAAGTGAACTAAAGTGAGTCCCGCTTTTAGCGGGATTGAGGTATTCTGCCTAATTTAAATATGTTGCGCCTAAGGCGCACTGCTTTTTCCCGATAAAGGCGGGACTCACGTTCATCCATCCAATCATCCCTTCCGAAGGAACCCATCTTTCGTGAAGAGAATCATCCCCGCATTATCTCTTATTCCAGTATTCCAGCATCCCAGTATTTATCATCCAACCATCCAATCATCCATCACTTCGTGACCCTATACCTGCTGATTGCCTCCATGACCGTGTCGTGAAGAACGGGACGGAAGTCCTTGATCCTTTGGTTTTGTCCTGTCGGATGTATTCTATTGGTAAAGAGAATCACAACAGCACCTTTTTCGAGGTCCATCCAGAAAGAGGTTCCGGTGAAGCCAAGGTGACCAACGCTTTGATCGGAAAAATAGTGGCCGCTGCTGGAATCAGGCATTGTCGGCGTGTCAAACCCGAGGGCCCAACTCCCCACATCAGAGTGGCGCTTAAAGAAAGCCTTAACCATATTCTGATGAAACAGGCCGGTGTTTTGTTCACATAGGTAAGCGTTTAAGAGTTCTCGCAAGAGGATGTACACGTCGTGGGCTGTCCCGAACAGCCCGGCGTGGCCTGCCACCCCTCCCAATGCGTACGCATTCTCGTCATGCACCTCGCCGTCTACGATTTTCCCGCGCCAGGCAGAATATTGAGTTGCAGCATACGCGTGACTGCGGCCCCCTTTGGGAACATTTAAGGGGACAAAAAAAAGGGTCTTGAGTTTGAGGGGTGTGTAAACGGCGTCTTCAACAAAACGGTCAAGGGACTTTTGTGTAACGATTTCGACCAACCATGCCAGGATCAAGAACCCCAGGTCACTGTAAAGACAGTCTTTTCCTGGTTCATGAACGAGGCTTTCGTTTAGGAGCAGGTTTTTGAGTGAGCTTTTCCGTTCAGAGGATGGGACGTTTACCAACGTCTCATAATAAGGCCTGTAATCCGGCACACCAGAGGTGTGGGAAAGCAACTGGCTGACCGTAATGTCTTGTTTATCCGTATTTGAAAAATCCGGGATTGCGCTGGCCAAGGTCTGGTCCAGCCTGAGCATTGCCTGCTGGACCAGGATCATAAGAGAGACCGTGGTGGCCAGGGGCTTGGTCAAGGATGCCAGGTCAAATACCGTATCCGTGGTCATGGGTCGCTCAGGCATGAGTCTGGCGCGGCCGAATGCTTCAAGCAACACGACTTGACCTTTGTCGGCCACCAGGAGGACACCGCCTGGAAAGACACCGTCTTCCACACCGCTTTGCATAAGATTTTTTACGGCTTTCATTTCTTAATACCTCGGAAGGTCACAAATTGCGCTTTTCTCGGTGAGTCATGAGCATCAAGAGCAAGGCGCGAAGGCGCGGAATATAGACTTTCACATATTAAATTTCACAAGGCCAGAGGGAGGAGGCTGTATT
>JAUVJO010000167.1 GCA_030592345.1 Deltaproteobacteria bacterium | reverse complement strand
TTCAGGGTTCAACGTTCAGGGTTAGGGAAAAGACTGAAATTGGATCCCCGAAATCCTCGTAAAAAATGCGGGTTTTGCCACATCATTGCCAAGTGCCATGTTCCAGATTTGTGGGGATGTGGAAGCGATCGGTTTTCCCCTAACAAAACGTTTACAAAATGGTGTATGAAGATGAGAATACAACCTTTGAACCCGTGAACCCCTGAACCCGTGAACGGTTACTATTATTCATAGAGGAGGTAAGGCCTTCGGGCCTCCTCAAAGGCTTTTAGATCGTCCTGCCAATTTTCTTCCAGGTCGTCCAGATGCTCCATCTCCTCAATGGCCTTTCGCACTACGGGATCGCCTGTAATCAAGTCAAAGGGTAATTTTTCAAATTCGTATTCGTAGGGCGGTGCCTTCCATTTGAAGCTTTGAGCGTGGAGGGTAATCACTGCCTGGAGCAGGGTCAGCGTGGTTCTATACGGCCTGTAACGTATTGGATCTATGATATGAAGCTGGAAACCATTACATGATTTCCCGGCCCATTTGTTGGACGTGGGTTCAAAGACGAGTGGACGCAAATGTACCCCGGCAATCTTGTTCTCGGTCAGGCATACTTCAAGACGGGCTGGATCAAAAAACGGTGCACCAAAGACCTCAAATGGTTGCGTGGTGCCGCGTCCCTCAGAGACATTAGTTCCTTCCCAAAGGACTTGCCCCGGATACGCCAGGGCCGAGGTCGGGGTGGGTAGATTCGGAGAAGGCGCAATCCACGGCAAGCCTGTGTTGTGAAAAGACATGTCCCGTTTCCATCCTGCCATGGGCACCACAGTCAATTCACACCCTATGGAAAAGTGGTCGTTAAAAAAAAGAGCGAGTTCTGCAATGGTGAGGCCATGACGCATTGGGATAGGATACATACCTACGAAAGAGGCGCACTCGGGTATTAAGCAGTTTCCTTCTGTTTGGTTTCCGCCAACAGGGTTTGGACGGTCCAGCACGACAATCTGCTTGCCATGGGAACGAGCAGCTTGCATGCACAAA
Organism: Deltaproteobacteria bacterium; assembly: GCA_030592345.1. GTDB lineage: Bacteria > Desulfobacterota > Desulfobacteria > Desulfobacterales. Next base: position 6,060 of record JAUVJO010000167.1, on the reverse strand, counting down.
GCCATCGTGTAGATAAAGGTATATACACGTGTGCCCACGTCCTGCAGATCAATGATGAGTGCATCTATTTTCTCTAGCATGTCCTTGGTTGGCTTTTTCTCCTTACCATAAAGGCTGAAGACAGGGATGTTGAGAAGCGGATCGATCAAATCGTCGGAGGGAACCATGTTATCCTGCTTTTCTGAAAATAATCCATGCTGAGGGCTGAACAGGACCTTAAGCTGGCCCGGGAAGTGGTTTTCTATCAAGATACGAGTGGGATGAAATTTTCGGTCAACACTGGCCGCATTTACCAGCAGACCGAGGCGTTTTCCTTGGAGTATCCGTGGACGTTCAACGATGAGTGTCTCAATGCCGGTTTGCACAGGTTTCATGTTTGAGGAATATAGGTTTTAAGATAATGATTTTGGGAAGGCTAGAGGGAGGAAGGTGTACTCGTCGTACGTTGACGACCGATAACGCATCCCAAATCTTTATCTTAAAACCTATACCAACATATGACGATCACAGTGCTTTTGCAAGGATGATCAGTGAAAAAACCTTTTTCAGTCAGAAAAATTGTGGTAGCAAGTGGCCCGTCAGTATGCTGGGCGCGACTTTAGACTTTTACATATTAAATTTCACGGCGTTATCGGTCGTCGGCGTATTACAATACAGCCTCCTTCCTCTGGCCTTGTGAAATTTAATATGTGAAAGTCTATATAACTGGAGATTTTGCAATAAAAGAGTGCCTAAAGTGAACTAGAGTGCCTAAAGTGAACTAAAGTGCCTAAAGTGAACTAAAGTGCCTAAAGTGAACTAAAGTGAAGTAGAGTTGAAGGGAATTGCGTATTGAAGGAAGTCAATTTGATTTTGAATCCCCCACTTCCTCTTAACTTTAGGCACGTTAGCGCACTTTTGCTCACTTAATACTTCAATAAAGGTGGTTACCGTGAACGTACCTGAATACATTGCCGGACTCAAGCCATATGTGCCTGGCAAACCGATTGAAGAACTTGAACGCGAATACGGTATCAGCGATTCCATCAAGCTTGCCTCCAATGAGAACCCCATAGGGCCATCACCAAAGGCTGTTGACGCCATTAAGGGTGCGCTGATGAATCTGCACCGCTACCCGGACGGAAACAACTATCAACTGGGAGAGCGCCTTGCCGATAAGCTCCAGGTGGCAACCAATCAGATCGTCCTTGGAAACGGCTCTAATGAGATTATCGAGCTATTGGTTCGCACCTTTATTCAAAAAGGTGATGAGGTGATCATGCCTGCCCCTTCGTTTTTGATGTATGAGATCATGGTGCAGGCTGGCGGGGGCGCGTCCGTTAAGGTTCCCCTAAAAGACCTCACGGTTGACCTGGAGGCAATGGCGAAATGCATAACCGGCCGTACACGGATGGTATTTGTGAACAACCCGAACAATCCTACAGGAACGATTGTTTCAAGGGACGCATTCGAATGGTTTCTGAAACAGATCCCGTCCGAAGTAATCCTCGTAGTTGACGAGGCTTACATTGAATTTGTTCGGGACAAGCGATGTCCGATAGGTCTTGACTATCTGGACAGTGACAAAATGGTGGTAACGCTCAGAACTTTTTCCAAGGCCTACGGCCTGGCCGGCCTCCGAATAGGCTATGGTGTCATGAGGCAAGGGCTGGCAGATCTAATCCATCGGGTGAGGCAACCCTTTAACACGAACGCCCTGGCACAGGTTGGTGCGCTGGCTGCCCTGGAAGATGATGCTTTTTTCAACGAAACGATTCGCACCGTGCACGAGGGCCTTGATTTCCTGTATGACCGTGTGAGCAGTATTGGGCTTCGGTATTTTCCTACCCAGACCAACTTTTTCCTCATTGATGTTGACCGGGACTCCCAAGGGGTCTTTGAGAAGATGCTTACGAGGGGTGTAATTATCCGGGCCATGACCGCATATGGTTATCCCTCTTTTATCCGCGTCAACGTGGGCCTGGCTGAAGAAAACGAGCGTTTTGTGAAAGCGTTAGGAGAAGTTGTTGGTATTGGATGATTGGTAATTGTTTGATGTGAAACCGCTTCTAGTTACCATTGACGGCCCGGCAGGTGCCGGGAAGACCACGGTGAGTCGCCTGCTGGCCGAAAGTCTCGGGTACACCTATGTGGACACTGGCGCTCTATACCGAGCCGTGGCCCTCGCGGCTCTTTCTGAAAATTGCCAAATAGACGATGACGCCAGGTTAGGTGAGATCTGCCGGCAACTTGGACTCCGATTCGAAAATAGCCCAAAGGGGCCTAGATTGTTCATGAACGAGGTTGATATCACGGACCAGATACGTACCCCGGAGATCACCATGTTTGCATCTGCTGTGTCGGCAAGGCCCGTGGTAAGGGAGTACCTTCTAGTGGTGCAGCGGGAGATGGGGAAAAACGGAGGCGTTGTCTTTGAGGGTCGGGACATGGGTACGGTGGTATTTCCTGACGCTGAGATCAAGTTCTTTCTGGATGCTGATCCCGGCATTCGTGCGCTGAGACGTTACAAGGAGTTACAGGTCGGCCCGGGGCAGACAAAGATCAGTCTGGACAGGGTCACACAGACCATGAAAAAGAGGGACGAGGATGACTCCAGCCGTGCCTTGGCACCTTTAAGGCCGGCCCATGATGCGATTAGAATCGATTCGAGCCTTTTGGGGATAGAACAAATCATTGACTTGATGCTGCGTTACATTCCCGTGTTAGCGAAATAAAGGTTGTTTTTTCAAAAAACGCTTGCTATAAACTCATTTTTTAAAAGCTGGCATATATAGACTTCCACATATTAAATTTCACCGCGTTATCGGTCGTCGGCGTATTACAATACAGCCTCCTCCCTCTGGCCTTGTGAAATTTAATATGTGAAAGTCTATAGCCCAGTGTTGGTCAACAGAAAGTGAAGCATGTACGGGCAGCAAACACTAAAGGGGGCAAATGTTTTTATGGAACCGTTGGCAGAGAAAAACACTCAAATCGAACAACAAGAACATGAAGTAGCTGTCGCTAGAGAAGACTCTGGTGAGGGGCTAAAAGCAGAGACGTCCGAGGCCATCGAGGAAACAAAGGCCACGGAGAATACAGAGACAACAGAAAAAGAACCGGCAGAGGAAAGACCCGACTTCAGTCCGGGAGTCCAAAGAGAGGAAAAAGCAGAGGCCGCCGAAACCGGCGAGCGCAAGCAAGAAGCCCTCATGGAGATGTACGAAGAAAGCATCATGCGGGTTCGAGAAGGTGAAGTCGTTCAAGGCAAGATCATCCAGATCGACAAAGAATTCGTCTTAGTCGATATCGGCTATAAGTCAGAAGGACAGGTTTCTCTTGAGGAATTCATCGGGCCGGATGGCACTGTTGAGGCAGCCGTGGGCGACACCATCGATATTATGGTGGAGCGCTGGGAAGATGAAGACGGGATTGTTTTGCTTTCAAAAGAAAAGGCCTCAAGGATAAAGATTTGGGATGATATTAAAAAAATATACGAGGATGACGGGGTGATCCAGGGGGTCATAACCAACCGGATCAAGGGCGGGCTTTCGGTTGATATTGGCATCCCCGCTTTTTTGCCGGGCTCTCAGGTAGATCTTCGACCCATACGTGACCTTGATCAAGTGGTTGGTAAGACCTTTGATTTTAAGATCTTAAAATATAACAGGAAGCGAAGTAACGTCGTATTGTCGAGACGGGTACTTCTTGAGACGGACCGAGAGGGAAAGCGCACAGAAACCCTTGCCACAATCCACGAAGGTAAGGTTATGGATGGTGTAGTAAAAAATATTACCGAATACGGGGTTTTTGTTGATTTGGGAGGTATTGACGGGCTTCTCCATATCACAGACATGTCGTGGGGTCGCTTGAATAATCCCTCGGAATTATTTTCTGTGGGAGATAAAATCACAGCGAAGGTGCTGAACCTGGATCTGGAACGTGAGCGGGTATCGCTCGGGTTGAAACAGCTAGTGCCTGACCCATGGACAACGGCTGGCGAGAAATATTCTGTAGGTTCCCATGTGATGGGTAGAGTTGTAAGTCTTACAGACTACGGGGCGTTTGTAGAACTGGAAAAAGGGGTAGAGGGACTGATTCACGTTTCCGAGATGTCCTGGACGAGAAAGATACGTCATCCTTCAAAGGTGGTATCGGTCGGTGAGACGGTGGAGGTTGTTGTTTTAAGTATCTCTGCTGAGAACAGGAGGATATCTCTGGGCATGAAACAGGTGGCGCCAAATCCATGGGATGTCATTGCTGAAAAATATCCCGTGGGGACCACCATTGAAGGAAAAATCAAGAATATTACTGACTTTGGTTTGTTCATCGGAATTGATGAGGGGATCGACGGCCTGGTGCATATTTCTGACATATCATGGACAAAACGTGTAAGACACCCTTCGGAAGTTTATAAAAAAGGTGAGGAAGTTCAGGCTGTTGTACTAAATATTGACAAAGATAATGAGCGCTTTTCTCTGGGCATCAAACAACTTACACGTGACCCGTGGGAAGCCGTTCCCGAGCACTATAGGGTGGGAAACAAGATTACGGGCACGGTTACTAATGTGACAGACTTCGGTGTTTTTGTTGAGTTGGAGGAAGGTATTGAAGGTCTTGTCCATATTTCGGAAATAGCCAGGGAGAAGCTAAAGACGCCCTTGGGCAAGTTTCAGGTCGGAGATATCGTGGCGGCCAAAGTGCTTAATATCAATCCCAAAGAGCGACGGATTGGGCTTTCCATCAAGCAAAGCGAGGTGGACGAAGAGCATGACATGATAGCCGATTATTTAAACGAATACAAGGGACCTGCATCCAGCCTGGGAGAAGTGTTAAGAGAAAACCTCAGGGAAAAGGCGGCCAATAAGGATTCGGCTGATAAAGTTCCTGAGGCTGCCTCTGAAAATGAATTGGCGGCCAAGGAAGGCGAGGATCAAGGCGATAGAGAAGAAGCTTCGCAGCAAGAGCAAGAAAGTCTAGCAGGTGAAGACGTTACAGAGGATGACCAGGGAATGGAATCAACACCGCCTGACGACGGCCAGGCACCACCTTTGGTTGAAACGGTAGAATCAGCAGATTTGGCTGCAGCGGAGACAGTTGAGGCTGGGGTCCGGGAAAAGGAACTCTAGTCCACTTTAAATACTCTCATAGAAATTGCTTTGAGACCTACCTGAAGACAAACTATGTTTGCCAGAAGACATCCGCTGTTATTTTCTATGTTGGTCATGTGCGGAATCGGAGCCGTTGTTATCATTAGTGTTGCAGCCCTTCTGTTCCTTGGCAAGTCAGACTCGACTCTTAAGTTCGGCGACAAGGTCGGTGTTATTGAGGTTAATGGCCTTATTGCAGACCCCAAGCCTGTGCTTACCCAGCTCAAGGAACTGCGCAAGAACGAGGACGTAAAAGCGATCGTGTTAAGAATCAACTCTCCCGGAGGCGGCGTAGGGCCTTCTCAGGAGATCTATACGGAAGTTAGAAAGACCAAACCTGTTAAGAAAATCGTTGTCTCCATGGGGGCCGTTGCAGCCTCGGGCGGGTATTATATTGCCTCACCAGCCGACCACATTATGGCAAGCCCTGGTAGCATCACAGGGAGCATTGGCGTCATCATGGAATTTGCCAACCTGGAAGACCTATTTAAGAAAATAGGGGTTTCGGCCTTTGTGATAAAGAGTGGAGAGTATAAGGACGTTGGTTCCCCGGTGCGTGAGATGACGGCAAAAGAAAAGGCGATGTTACAGGGCTTTATTGATGATGTGCACAGGCAGTTTGTGGAAGCCGTGGCCGAAGCTCGGGAAATGTCTGAAGAACAAGTCCAGGCTATCGCCGATGGTCGCATCTTAACAGGAGAGCAGGCCAAGGAGTTGGGCCTGCTCGATAGCTTGGGTAACCTGGAGGATGCTATTGCTCTTGCGGCCAAACTTGGCGGTATTGAAGGCGAACCCACGGTTTTCTACGCCAAGAAAAAGGAGTTTTCACTTTTAGAATATCTTCTTGGATCTTACACTCTGACAGAAGTGCTGGATCAGATTACCATGGGTGGTCGGCACTGCGGATATCTCTGGTTGCCAGGCAGGGTAT
>JAUVJO010000068.1 GCA_030592345.1 Deltaproteobacteria bacterium | reverse complement strand
TTTTATCAAGAACAAAAAAGCAATCAAGTTTTTGAGCAGACAGTCTGTTCTGGGCTGTTCTGCAGCTCAAATGGCGATTGACGATGCCCGGTTACGTACTGAAGATATCGCTATCAATAATGAAATGAATGCGTTAGTTGTCGGCGCAGCCGTATCCCAGGGCCTTGAGCCCATATCTGAGGCAATTACTTCATCTGTCCATTCAGACGGGATTATCGACTATCACCACCTCGGGAACTCCGGTTTTCGGTTGCTTCCACCGCTCTGGTTTCTCGGCAAATTGCCAAATACAACTGCAGGTCAAATCGCCATTCAGAATTCCATGAAAGGATTGAACTATACCATCGTAAATGGTGCAAATAGCGGTATCATTGCCATAGGAGAAGCCTTTTCCGCTATAAACGAAAAAAGAGCTGTTCGTGCAATCTGCGGAGGAACGGAAGATCAAATATTTGCGGATTTCCTTTGTCGTCTGCTTGAAGCGCGACTGGCGACTTATGATGTGAGCGACGCCAGGCCCTTCGGCACGCAAAGTAAAGGCTTTATTTGCAGTGAAGGCTCCGCCATGTTCTGCATTGAAAAAAAAGAAGAGGCGCAAAAAAGGGGGGTGGGCATTTATGCTTCAATCCTTGGTTACATCAACAATTATATTCCTCGCTTTCGGGAAATCACCGAACCGTTTGAACTCTCGCCCTATTTCGAGAGATGCATGCAAAAATGCCTTCAAACTGCGGGAGTCCATAGCCGGCAAATTGATTTTATCCAGGCAGGCGCCTTCGGGATACCAAAATTGGACCACGCGGAAGCAATCGCTATAAGCAACATATTTGGCAAAAAGCCGTTGATTACCTCGGCCCATTCCCTGGTTGGATATTCACTGGCCGCATCAGGCCCACTTTCAACGGCATTTGCCTGCCTGCAATTGAGAAATAACATTGTGTCTCCAATTGTGAATTCACAAGCCTCTTTTCTTGAAAACGAACTTTCGTATGTTAAAAAATATCCTCTTAAAAACACGAATAATATCTGTCTTGTAAATTCATTCGATTATTTCGGTGCTACAACCAGTCTGGTTTTAAGAAAGGGAGCTGCATCATGAGACGTGTCGTTGTAACCGGTATGGGGGCAGTAACACCTTTCGGGTTTGGTGTTGATAAATTTTGGCATTCACTTCTGGAGAGTAAGAATGGAATATCAACAGTTAAATCTCCTCAGCTCAGAGGCGATATTGTCAAGATTGCGGGCTGCCTGCCCGAAGCTGATTTATCACACCATAAGAAACAGGTTAGAACCCTTTTTTCCTCAATACCTGAGGACGATAATGTAAACAGCTATTTCCTTGCAGTCTACGAAGCGATGACCTCCGCCGGATTGGACCCGCGAGAAATGCACAATACCGACCATATTGCTCCATGCATTGCAGATCGAAAACTGAATTATATTGAATACGTTGATTCCTATGCATCATTACTTAAACAAGCTACTGATGAGCACGGAAAATTAGATGAAAATAGATATTTTCTTTTATTAAGAGAAGCTAAAATAGGAAAGAAAACCCCTTTCAATGATCCTGACAGCATCAATCATTTTCTCGCACGTCAATACAACATCACCGGCCCCCAACTCAGTGTCGCAACTGCATGTGCCTCATCAAATACCGCTATCGGAGAGGCCTTTATCAAAATCAAACATGGGCATATTGATATCGCAATCGCCGGAGGAGCATATCATTTCGATTTGAGCAGCATGATTGGATTCACCCGCATTGGGGCCATGACGCAAAATCCTGATCCCGAAACAGCCTGTCGGCCTTTTGATCTAAATCGCGACGGCTTTGTCATGGGAAGCGGATGTGGAGTCATGATACTTGAAGAGTTCGAACTTGCAAAGAAAAGAGGAGCGAGCATTCTATGCGAAATTCGAGGATACGGATATTTCAGTGACGCATATCGACCGACAGACCCCGACCCAGAAGCCAAGGCAGCTTCCCAAACAATAAAATCCTGCCTCGATCTGGCTCAAGTTAATGTCTCCTCGGTCGGGTATATCAATGCCCACGGCACTTCCACAAAAATGAATGACCTGACAGAGACAATCGCAATAAAGAATGTTTTCAAGGAGCATGCCAATCACATACCTGTTTCCTCAACCAAGTCGATGATAGGCCATTCTATTTTGGCTGCTGCCGCTTTGGAAGGTATTGTTTGCATAAAGAGCATCAATGAGGGAACTATTCATCCCACCAGGAACTGGATGCATCGCGATCCGGCGCTTGATTTGGACTATGTGCCGGACGGCCCAAGGGAAGTAAACTTAGAATATGCATTGTCGAACAGCTTCGGGTTTGGCGGTCAGAACACATCAATCCTTTATGCAAAGATTTAAGAACTTCGTAAAATGAGGAAATAAATATGAACATATCAACCCCCTTTCAGGAAATTGTCATCGATCAAGCATACTCCGAAAGTCAATTTCCACATATTAGAAAATGCTCACGTACATTTATACGCGATGACGGGGCCATAGGGTTAAGGCTGAACATCAACACGACACATCATATTTATCTAAATCATCATGTATTCGGTAATGACGCCTTTGTTCCTGCCACCATGATCATTGAGCTTTTATTCGAGGCAGCGTTACTTTATTGTTCCACATACCTCGGTCTGAAGAGTGATCGACTAAAGCCGGCGCAGATTGTCAACTTCGATATTCAGAGGGCCCTAGCCATTGCCCCGGGGAAGTCTCTGGAAGCGGATTTCATGTTCAAAGATGTCGCTGCCAATAATTCCTCGGTAGAATGCGGAATTGATATTGTTTCCAAAAGAATAAGCATGGCTGGAAAAGCCATCGGCACAAGACTCAATGCCTCATCAAGAGTAGTTCTTTCCTATGAACATCTTCAGGCACCGGCAATTAGTTTGCCAGATGAGATCTTTGACAGTTATTTAATACCAAAAGGACTTTACTACGAGTATTTTTTCCCCTCACTCGGACCTTTGTTTCACAGTTCATGCGCGCACTTTGCACTTAGCAAAAGCAAGAAATATTTCCTCGGCCAATATGATTGCCAAAACAAGGAAGAGAATTATATAACCGCTCAGAAGTCTCGTTTCTTAACTTCACCATTGGGTAATGATTCTTGCCTCCAGTATGCAGTCTTTTTCTCGCGGATAATCAACCTTATCGGCAGACTGCCGATTGGTGCCAGTAGACTTGAGTTCTACAACGAACATCCGAAAAAGGGCAGAGTCAACGTTCTTGTTCAATGTCTTTCAATCAATAATGACGTCATGGTCAGTAATATTTATTCATTTGGTTCAAATCAAGTTTATTTTATTGCGAAAGGATTCGTTGTAAAAAAATCACCCTATCACAATCTGGTCGACAGGAATGAATTTGACAGGATACTGAATCAACACAGAACAGAGGAATCCGTGATATGAGCTGTGACCTTCTGACACAAAAGAAAATTGACAAAGCCGATGTTGTTTTATCTTACTATATCGGAGGAAACCTTGAGGCCAAGGAATGCCTTTTTTTCTTGAACGGCCTCTATCATGATACAGACGCCTGGATTAAACAGATTAGATTTCCTTTTTTTAAGAGAAATTTCAAACTCATCTTTTTTGATTACAGAGGCCTTGGCGGCTCTATTGTGAAAAACTATGGGCGGAACGGCTTCAAAGATATTGCGCAGGACATATATGATGTCTTGAAAAAAGAACGTGTTCTGACGTCAACCTTTGTGGCGTATTCTGTGGGTGGCATTGCGGCTCTCTATTTTTCCAGCTTTTTTGGCGATCATCTAAAATGTTTGGTCCTGCTGAATAGCGGCACAACCGTTTCAGCTCACCTGCGGCGTTCAGTCGCCGCTTTTCTGGAACTATTGGAGAAAGGATATGATTTCTATGAACTTATCCCTTTCCTGTATCCGCTTAACCATTCGCATTATTATCTGGAAAAAATGGTCGAGTCAGACACTGATATACGTCGTAAATATGCAGACTATAATCACGATCTTGAATCGCTGAAGTTGCTGCTAAAGCCATTCAGGAACCCTGATCATCTGAATGAATCTATAACAAGAGTCTCTGCTCCCACGCTTTTTATAACAGCGGAAAAAGACATGGTCTTTCCCCCTTTTTTGCAAAGGGAACTTATTGCAAAAATAGAAAAATGTACATTACATCTTATTCCCGAATGTAGCCATGCATCATTTATTGAGGAATATACCAAAGTGAATTCCTGTATGCAAGATTTCCTGCAGGAGACACTTTTATGATACTATCCACTGTTATTCGGAGGCATTCATGAGGCATCAAAGAGATATGGATGAAACAGTTGTTCTGGCTCACATCGGTGACTATCCACTTGACGAGAAAATATTGTCGGGATCTGTTCCCGGGGTCAAGTGTATGCATCTTGTTGATTCCGATCAGAACGGAGCCTACAATTCCGTAAATAATGAGAACATTGTATTTATAGATACTATAGATGTTCCTGATGTAGAACAATTTCTTCTTGATTTGATGCCGTTCAGTACCTTGTTCATACATCCTGTTCTCTCTAATCGGAATGGCACTGACGCCGAAGAGCAGGCAGCCGGTCTTCTTAATAGACTCTTTTTCTTTCTCAAGGCTTCCTATATGCCCCTTATTCGTCAGAGAGGCTGCAAGGTCTGGATCTTCGGCATTGATTACATGGACCCCGATTTATGTCAAATCAGCTCTCAGTTTGTTATCCTTCGACAAGCCTCCAATGCCGGAATCAAGGCTATGTCCCGTGTCGCCGCTCTTGAACTGGCAAAAAAGAAGGTAACAGTCAATTTTTTGGAATTGACAGACAGTCACTTTTATAGCGCAATAACATCTATTTTGGGTTGGACCGGGAATGAGAGTTCCTTATATATAACAGCACAGGATATATTGATTGGAGAATAGTATGTCGAAATCGCGCATTGCCCTCGTAACCGGAGGTGGAAGAGGCATCGGCGCTGCAATCTGTAAGAAATTAGCGTCAGATGGATATTTTGTTTATTTGAATTGCAGGCAAGTTAATAACCAGGTATTGGAGTTAGCGGATGAAATCAAAAGCGCTGGTGGCAGATGTAGAATAATTGAATTTGACGTGACAAACCGGTCTGAAATATTGCAGGCACTTCAAAATGGATTTACTCATTCCAGACTTGATGCACTGATAAATAATGCAGGCGTCTTAAAAGACAATCTCATATACCAAATCGAGGCGGAAGACTGGAACAACATAATTCAAACGAACTTCTTTGGGGCTTTATACGTTTTTCGTTTCCTCGAAGATAAGCTCTTGAATGCCGATCGAGCAAGAGTTGTAAGCATTGCGAGCATTTCCGGAATGCGACCGCGAAAAGGGCAATTGCCTTATGCGGTTTCAAAAGCCATGCTCATTGAATGGACAAAAAGGATGAGTACCCATAGTGGATTCGAATCAGCAAGATTCTTCGCCGTCTCTCCTGGCCCAGTAACAACCCGACTTATTATGAACACTCCATGGTACAAGGACAGAAAATCCGCTCAGCGGATTCCCCTTGGCAGGTACGCTGAAGCTAATGAAATTGCGAGTTTGGTCTCTTATCTTTTGACTGATACGTGTTGTATCAAGAACGGCTCCAATATAGTCATTGATGGCGGCTTCATGCAAACAGCAAAAGAATAATCAAAAGAAAGGATTGATATGATGAGCAGGTCACAAGAAGATATGAAAAGGAGAAGTTATACAGAAGTCTTTTATACCAGTACAAAACCCTGGCTTTCACGCCACGATGACGTATTGTCAGGTGACGTTCGCCAAGAGATATTGAGGCATCAAAATGAATATCCTTCGACGAAAAACGTATTGTACCTTCATTTTCCTTTCTGTGCCAAGCGATGTGATTATTGCATTTATTATTCAACAAGTTACAAAAAAAATATCGTCGCTCGATACCTGAGAGCTCTGGAAAAGGAAATCGACTTGGTTAAGGAGACGCCGTATATTCAGTCAACGAATTTTCGGTGTGTGTATTTCGGTGGCGGAACCCCATCACTGATGAATCATAACGAGATAAGGAGGATCTTTCGCGTTCTTTCGGATTCGTTTCTATTTACAAATGATGTTGAAATTACTTTTGAGGCAAACCCCTCTACGCTCACCGATGAAAAACTCCATGTTTTGAAAGAGAGCGGTTGCAACAGAATTAGTCTCGGCATCCAGTCATTTCGAGATGAGATCTTGAGAAAAAACAATTGCAACCACACCGTTCAAAGGGCTTTATATGTCATTGACTTGTTACTGAGAGAAGGGTTTGTGCTAAATGTAGACATGCTTTTCGGGTTGGAAAACCAGACGGAGAAAGATCTCCTGTTTGAACTGAATTCGCTCTGCTCAATTTCTAAACCGCTTCAGCTTTCGCTATTTCCAGTGCGGATCCTCCCGAATACGCCTTTGTATGAAAAAACAGCGTCGACATTCGAGCCAGAAGCTCATACGGAAAATATGATCACACTTGACAAAACTGCCGAGAATTATCTTTTGAAGCATTCGTTCATTCGTGAAGAAATCCCCATTTTTTATTATGAAAAAGGATCGCGAGCCCATGTATATAATTCAGCGGAAGCGCGAATAATCGGGCTTGGCCCCAGTGCCGGAACGGTTCTCGATAGAGGCTTTGGTGTTAATATTTCGGATGTCAATGAATTTTGCGAGCTTCTTGATCAAAATGAATCTCCGAACAAATCTGGGACTTATCTTACAGAGCAGCAAAATTATGAAAAATTCGTTTTTAACAGAATTCTATTTATGAACAGATCCTTGCCTGATTTTCGAGATATAGTCGCCAAGAGATTCAACGAGTATTACGGTTGTGAACTGAATGGAATATATGAGAAGGTAGTAAACGATATGCTGAACAAGAATTATATTTTCATAAAGGAAGGTATAATACATTTTACAAAAAGGTTTAACAAAATCCTCGACCATTTCAGGTTAGGAGCTCCAAGTATTATATGATGAATCGTATTGATACAAATGATGAAATGTATGAGGATGTGACATTGTCAAGTTGGAACAGGAAGGCTTGAGGCAATGAATAATGGTAAGACGGAAGAATATGGAAAACCGGCTGACAACTTGTGATACTGAGAGGAGAAGATTATGCCCTTAATTGAAATGACAAAAATCAGCAAAGACTATTTCTTGGGGGAAACTGTGGTACATGCCCTGAGAGAAGTGGATCTCCCTATTGAAAAAGGAGAATTTGTAGCAGTCTGGGGGCCTTCAGGCTCCGGCAAGACCACTTTGTTGAATCTTATTGGTGTTATTGATCATTACACCTCCGGCCGATTATACATTGACGGCAAGGAAGTGGCTGGACTATCCGACGACAAGCGCAGTGAACTCAGGAATAAATCAGTCGGTTTTATCTTCCAGGGGTTTAATCTGATTCCTGTTCTTTCCGCCCTAGAAAATGTTATGTTACCCCTGCAAATAAGGGGTGTATCGTTTTCCGAGGCCGGAGAAAAGGCGTTATCGCGTCTTGAGGAGGTTGGCCTGTCGGATTTTGTCCGTCACCGACCCGACAGACTGTCCGGCGGTCAGCAGCAGCGGGTTGCTATTGCCAGGGCCCTGGTCACAAACCCATCTCTGGTCATTGCCGATGAACCAACAGCCAACCTGGACTCTGAGACATCCCGCAAGATTATCGGATTGATGCGGAATCTCAATGAAAAAGAAAAAGCCACTTTTATCTTTTCCACCCATGACCAAAGGCTTCTGGATCAAGTGAAGCGCCTGATTCGGCTGGAGGACGGGAGAATTGTCGACGGAGGATACAAGAAATGATCAAATGGATAAAGATTGCTCTTCGCAACATAGTGAAGAATAAACACCGGTCTGTTGTGACGCTGTTGGCCATCGCCATTGGCTTTGCGGCCATAAGCCTCTTTCGCGGGTATACGGACAATACATACAGGGGACTCAGGCGTACGGCTATCAGAGGAGAAGGCCTGGGCCATCTTACGATATTTAAGCAGGGATGGCTTGAAAAAGGAAAGATCGATCCCGACAAGTACATGTTTTCTCAAGAGGAACTTCAAAAGATAATCAAGATTGTGGAACATGACGAGGATATCATCTTGGCCAGCCCCCGCCTGCACATTTCAGGACTGGTCTCTAACGGGTTCATCTCCACCATATTTATAGCCAGTGGCGTGGTGCCAGGTCACGAGAAGACTATCAGAGGCGACTTGGCCGCAATCAGGCCGGTGAGAGGGGATGGACTTACGGAGAAAAAGCCCTATGGTGTGGAAATGGCACAGGACCTGGCAAGCCATCTTGGTCTGACACCAGGGAGCAACGGCGTGGTCATGGCCACAACCCTTGACGGCCAGATGAACGCCCTGGATATAGAAGTGGTAGGAGTTTATGACACGGGCTCAGACGCCACAAATGACAAATACATACGTGTTCCTTTTTCCTTTGCCCAATCTCTGTATGAAACGGAAAAGGGTGACAGTGTGGTAGTATTATTGGATAATTGGAAAAAGACAGAACAATTGCGAAATCGGTTGTTGAACAATTTGTCCGCTGCAGGACTAAGTTGTGAAATAAAAACATGGAACGAGCTTTCTCTCTTTTATTCCAAGGTAAAAGGACTGTTTGACATGATCTTCCTGTTTTTGTTTTCAATCGTGTTGATCATTGTTGTTATGAGCGTGGTCAATACCATGGGGATGGCCGTGCTGGAGAGAACCAGGGAAATCGGGACATTGAGGGCACTTGGGTTGAAACAAAGGGGCGTTGGTCTCCTCTTTGCAATCGAAGGTGCCATGATCGGTTGTTTGGGATGTGTCTTAGGTCTGGTACTAAATGTGGCCGTATGGGGAGTAATTCGGGCTATTCGACCGACTTATGTCCCCCCGGGAATCTCTAATCCAGTCCCTTTGATCGTTACCCTTGTTCCTCAGGCAATGACCATGCTCATGGTTTTTCTGGTTTTGCTCTCTCTGCTGGCAGCTATCCTGCCTGCCAGGCGCGCGGCCAAACAGAATGTCGTGGATGCCTTGGGCCATGTATGAAGAATGTCTATTCTCTGGTTTGTCGCTGACACGAATTGATCAAAAAAATAGCTCACAAATCAAATTGACTTCTTGTCACACATCTACGGGAGAAGTCGACTCCGCCGACCACAGGTAGCAAGGACTGCTGAAAGGATTTATGCAACGGGCAACGAACAACTGATATCAGGAGGCAGATACAAATGAAAATATTCTCCAAAGTAATGTTTTTGATCTTGTTTTGTGTGCTATCGTCACACCCACAACCTCTGCGGGCGGACATGACACCTGGAGAAATGCTGGAAAAGGCAGATGAGGCCCGAGGAAATGTGGAAGGGGTAGACTGGGAAATCGAAGTCAAGTCTGTGGAAAGGGGACGGACGCAGAGCAGGACTCTCAGGGTAAAGGCCCGCGATGTCAATTCCATAGCCGAGTATATCTCGCCTCCCAGGGTCAAGGGTCGAAAGTTGCTGATGCTCGACCGGAATATGTGGTTCGTGAAACCTGGTCTGAGAAAACCGGTCCCCATCTCTCCCAGGCAGAAGCTCATGGGCGGGGCATCCAACGGGGACATCGCCTCCACCAATTATGCAGGAGATTACAAGGTGGCCGATACATTCAGGGAAAGAGTGGATGGGGAACCATGTTACCTTTTGGACCTGACCGCCATTAGCAAAAAGGCGACCTATGATCGGATCAAGTACTGGATCTCCGAAAGGCGGATGGTAGGTGTCAAGGCGGAGTTCTTCACGATATCCGGAAAGATGTTCAAGTCAGCGACCATGGAATACGAAAACAGCATCATGATGCAGGGGAAGCCCCATGCCTTTATCTCAAAAATGGTTATCACAAATGCCCTTGTTGAAGATGATGTGACCACGATGACTTACAGCAAGGCCAAAATCAAGAATATCCCTGATTCGGCTTTCAACCTGAATCTCTTGGTTAGATGAGGAGGATATGCTTGCAAGGTCATACTCGGCTGACTCGAATCCTTGTTGTTGCATGCTTGTTGCTCTGGCCGGCTTTTTCCAGAGCCACAGAAATGAATGGTATCGCCGACACAAATGGGCGGACGGAATCATCCGCACTATCGACTAAGTTGGCAGAGAGTTTTGAATACAGCGTGAGAATGCTGAGTTCCGGCACCTATCAGAATGTGGCGGACTCTTCCCAGAATCCCGATAACGGCTTTTTTCAGATTCCACGCTATCTTGCTGAATCGGAACTTCGCCCGGATGCTCGTATAAACCTGAACAGACTGGATCTGAGCGTCAAACCCAGAGTATACGTTGAATGGAAGGCATGGGAGGATGGGATTCGAAAAGGCGACACGAACTGGGACGATGACTGGTTCATCAATGAATGGCTGGCGAGAATACGCATAACCGAAAACCTGTTTGTTTCCTATGGCCGGGAAAATCTCCAATGGGGACCCTCCTTTCTTTTTTCTCCTTCCAACCCTTTCTTCCGGGACAACGGCCGCAGCAATCCCAAACGAGAAGTGTCTGGAATGGATTTTGCTCGTCTCGTTTGGCTTCCGGGAATGTCTTGGACAGTCTCTTTGATCGCCAATCTGGACGAGGGACGTCAAGTATTTCGGTCTTTTGGGTTTGACAATACTTATGCCTTAAAAATCGATTATTCAGGGCAGGAAGGATATGCCGGCTTGATTCTGTCACATAAGGAAAGTGACGGAAACAGGGTCGGGGGTTTTGCTGGCTGGACGGCTTCGGATGCCCTGTTATTGTATGGGGAAGGAGTGATTGAAAGAGGTTCAAATGTCCTTTATCCCACAACTGCCGACAACCCATTTGGAACCACTATGGAGGCTACAGGAGATGACGATTCGTCGTTGAAGGGTTCCGTGTTGATCGGGGGATCTTACACCTTTGAAGTTGGTCCCACCATTTCAGTTGAGTACTTATATAACGGCCCCGGATATAGTGATGACCAGGCGGATACGTATTACCGGCTGAGAAAGGAGGCCTCGGCTGCCTTTGATGTTGCAGGTCCGATTCAGGGTTTGTCTATATTGACCCTCAGCCGGACAGCAGACCC
>JAUVJO010000424.1 GCA_030592345.1 Deltaproteobacteria bacterium | reverse complement strand
TCCGCTTAAGATCCCTGTCCGACACTATCCCGATAAGTTTCCCCTCCTTATCTACGACCAGGAGGTGTGCGATCCGCTTCTCAGCGATAATATCCTTTGCCTTTACCAGGGACGTATCAGGGGGCACGGTTACAAGTTCTTTGTGCATGACACGGCCTACGTACATAAAGCTACCTCCTTTCTGTGACGCTCTCTTTTACCGGCCAAAATTTCAACGACTTTCTTGTTCACCCTTGTTCCATTCTTTAACGTATACGTTTTTGGTACGACTCTCAGGCGGTTTTCTGCAAAAAGCTGAATGCACTCTGTATAGAGCTCCCACTCAAGCATGAGGCCCTTCTCCCGGACCGCCTCAAGCGTGTCTTCAGGCTTGATCTCAAATGCCTTCTGACCAATAATGGGTCCGGTGTCTTCTCCATAATCTACAAAATGGACGGTGCACCCCCCTACCTTACAACCGTAACGATACGTATCCCCATAGCCATCCACCCCAGGGAATGAGGGCAATAGCGCCGGATGAATGTTCATAATCCGCGGTCTTGACGGATTAGTGTTGACGTGGTCAATAAAATATGGGGTGAGCACTCGCATAAAGCCCGCCAGAACCAGAAGGTCAAACGGATAGGGAGCCATCTCTCTAAGCAAGGCAGCCTCGGCAATAGCCCTGGTGCGAAAGTGCGTCGCGAGTTTCTCACTGTTCCAGGCGCTAGTGATGAAGTGTTGGGATGCCAATACCCCTTGCAGGTCAAAATCCTCCGGGATCAATGACTCCAATAATTCCCCTCTAGCTTCTTCCATAACGGCTTTATAATCAACCGAAAATGTGGCAAGCCCGTGTTTTTTCGCCCTGCTCATCCCCTTGGCCTCGGGGTTATCCGAACCAACAAAGACCACCATTGCATCTATTCGGTTCGCCTCACAAGCGTCCATGATGGCCCGCAGGTTGCTTCCTCCGCCTGAAATCAGGGCTCCAATTCGAATTTTGTTTCCCATGCGGGAATCGATACCAGGATGGCCTTTAGGATGTCAATGATAATAGGGGCTGCCACGACCCGACTCATTTTTGCCTTGACTTTGAACCTATTAAAATCTATAGTTTTTTTCTATGCAGAGCCACCGTCTTGCGCGCCTTCTTCGCATTATTGTTGAAGTCAGGACTCAGCCGCAA
The DNA here is from genome assembly GCA_030592345.1 of Deltaproteobacteria bacterium. Taxonomy (GTDB): domain Bacteria; phylum Desulfobacterota; class Desulfobacteria; order Desulfobacterales. Next base: position 969 of record JAUVJO010000424.1, on the reverse strand, counting down.
AAGCTGCCCGAACAGATCGCCAAAGACCTTGGAATCTCTGTCAGACAGTTCTACTATGACAGAAATCAGCTCGCCCGGATGGGGTTTCGATTCTCCAGAACAAAGGGCGAGTTTACCATCCTTGGCGACCCAGTGGTCACTGTGGAGAAACTCCCACTGAGCGAGGTCCTGGCACTTGTCTTGGCGGCCCGCCATTTGTTTGCCACCAGAGACTTCTCTATAGTGCGACGGGCCTTAAGCGGCCTTTACACGATCATCGACCACATGCCTGAGTCGCAAAAACAGCTCTTGAAGTCTCTCATTAAAGATGTCATTTTTGAGGACGGGTTTGGTTGCCCACCTGAAGTGTTGGAAGACCTCATACTGGCAGTTGATGAAAAAAGGCGTATTTTAGTACATTTTAGAGATCGCCCGCCAGAAAGCCGGGTTGTACTGGACCCACTTGACATCCGTTTTAAGCGATCCAGACTTTTCTTGGATGCCTACGTTATTAAGAGAAAAAAGCAGGCACGGTTCTGGGTGGGCACGATAGACAAGATCATATTCACACCGTTTTTCAGGCCGGAATACTTATAGACTTTCACATAATAAATTTCACAAGGCCAGAGGGAGGAGGCTGTATTGTAATACGCCGACGACCGATAACGCGGTGAAATTTAATATGTGAAAGTCTATAGGCAATAGTTGAAGGGCTCGGAGTTGCTTCAACTTGTTTTGAGGGCGGACAAAAAAAGGAGGATCTATGAGAGAAGTAGTCATCGTGAGTGCAGCAAGAACAGCAGTTGGCGGATTTCAAGGTGTGTTGTCCAATAGCTCCGCAACCGACCTGGGGGCTTATGCCATTGTAGAAGCCATGAGACGGGCCGGGATTTCCTCGGACGATGTGGATGAAGTGATCATGGGCAATGTCCTTCCGTGCGGCCTGGGCCAGAATCCGGCAAGGCAAGCTGTGATCAAGGGGGGCCTATC
>JAUVJO010000173.1 GCA_030592345.1 Deltaproteobacteria bacterium | reverse complement strand
ATGCCCGTTCAGAAGAAGATCTAAAAATGCGGGTAGAGCCGCTCCTTCAGAAAGCATTCAGCCAGATAGGTGTTGACGTAGAAGCAGTGGAGTACGAAAAACGAACGGCCTTAAAGGCTAAGATGGATGCCGTGTATGGCTATGTGATCATTGAATATAAAATCCCTGGCTCACTGGGTAAAGTACCAAGCCGGCGCAAAGCACAAAGGCAAGTTGAACGTTACCTTCAAGAAGAATCTCTCAGACATAAACCCCATGAGGAATATTTTCTGGAAAAAGCGGTCGGGGTTGTCATAGATGGCCAGCATATACTTTTTGTTCGGTATTCGCGGCTTCCCAGGATGGTAACAACACCAGTTCCCATAGAAGAAAAACAACCTTGTCTTTTCCCTGGAAAACCTGTGGCAAGAGGCTTCCACCTCCTGGGGCCTTTTCCCATTGCCAGAGATAGCCTGTCAAATTTGCTCATATTTATGCGGGCCACGGCCAGGAAACCCTTGACTGCAGAAAATCTGGCAAAAGTGTTTGGACCGGAAAACGTAGTCGCCAGACAGGCTGTAGTAGAACTCTATTCCGCAGCAATGCGGGCCCACAGGCTCGGCGCCCCCTCAAGGATCAAGACCTTTTTTACGGAATGGGACCGGATCTTTGGGATGGTATACGGAGAAGAACTGGAAAAGGCTCAGAAGGCGGCTGAAGAGACCTCTGAGCTTTACCAGTTGCCAGGCGGTATTCGGCTCAAACAACTCTTATTTGCCATACATACGTATTATGCCTTCCTCATGAAGTTGATAGCTGTTGAACTGTTGGCCATGCAAAGCGAGAGCATGGTAGAGTCGTTTGCTAGAGACCTTACCGCTTTGGATGACAGCACCTTGAAAGAAAGACTGGTCCACCTCGAGAGTGGAGCAGATTTCAACAGGCAGGGGATTGTTAATTTCCTGGAGGCGGATTTCTTCTCATGGTATCTGGACGGCTGGGAGCCCCGGCTGGCAACAGTTTTTCGGAATATTGTTCGCGCAATTGCTGATTTTGAGCCGGCAACGCCTGTGCTCGAGCCCGGATGGACCCGTGATCTTCTTAAGAAACTCTACGAGATGATCGTGCCAAGGAGGCTTCGCCATGGCCTGGGAGAATACTATACCCCAGACTGGCTGGCAGAGTACCTTATAGAGAAGAGTGGTTATGCAGGAGAGCCGAAATCCCGCTTTTTGGATCCAGCTTGCGGATCAGGCACATTCCTGGTTCAGGCGATTCAAAAGGTCCTGGAACGCATTCAGACCCAAAAACACGTTCAGCTCCGGGAAGTTGCCCAACTCATACTAAACAATGTAATAGGCTTTGATCTAAACCCCCTTGCTGTGCTTGCCGCCAGAACCAACTACCTCATAGCCTTTGCTCCGTTCATCCCCCACATCAGGCCCATTTCCATTCCGGTGTACCTCTGTGACTCTGTGCTTGCTCCGACGCGTACTGCTAAAGAAGGGGAGCTTTTCCAGGGTGATGTCGTTTATACCACGACAAAGGGAAATTACACTTTCCCTCTAGTCATGCAGGACAAGGAAAATATTGATTTGTTCACAGGGTTGGTTGAAATAGGCATACGCGGGAAATACGACAAAGAGAGTTTCGGTAAACTGTTGGCCAAAGAACTTCCCCTCTCAACAAGAGACCAGCGTCTCCTTGTGAAAGTGTACGGACAGATAAAGGAGCTGGAGGACAGGGGAGAAAATGGTATATGGGCGCGCTACCTGAAGAATGCCTTTGCTCCTGTGTATGTCGGCAAGTTTGATTTTGTGGTGGGAAACCCGCCCTGGATCAGGTGGGGCTATTTATCCACTGACTACCGAAAGCGAACGCTTAAGCTGTGGCACGACTACGGCCTCTTTTCACTCAAGGGACATGAGGCCCGGCTGGGAGCCGGTGAAAAGGACTTCTCCATGCTTTTTACGTATGCCTGTTCGGATTACTATTTAAATGATGGTGGACACCTCGGCTTTGTCATCACCTTGGAGGTGTTTAAGTCCAAGGGGGCAGGGGAAGGGTTTCGCGGATTCGAACTAAAGCAAACCGAGACGCCTCTGAGGGTTCTTCTCATGGAAGACATGGTCAATCTTAAGCCATTCCAGGCAGCCAACAAGACCTCCATCTTTGTAATCAAGCGAGGGGAACCCACATCGTATCCTGTTCCATCAAAAATCTGGAAAAGGAAACCTGGCGTGGGTTCGATCCCGGCGAATTGGATATTAAACGAAGTCATGGAGCACACGGAACGGACAGATGTTCTGGCCATACCGGTTGACCCGCAAAAGGATGCTTCTTCGTGGCAGATCGCTGACAGAGCCACGATACGGGCATGCAAAAAGATGAAAGGACAGAATCCTTATAAGGCACATCTTGGGGCAAGAGTCGAACCTTACGGCATTTTTTGGCTCGAGATAAAAAACGTAAGATCCGATGGGAAACTGGTCGTCTCAAATATGCATGATCGGGGAAAACGAGAGATCCCATCAGTCACGGTCTCAATTGAAAAAGATCTTGTATTTCCTGGAGTCAGTGGTGGCGAGATCATCCGATTTGGGATCAAGGGGAACTTTTATCTACTTGTATCCCAGGACCCAAAACGTCGCAGTCCGTATGATGAGGGCTGGATGATGACCTCCCTGCCTTTAACCTATGGATATCTAAACAAATTCAGAGATATTCTTCTGTCACGGGGATCACGTGTGGTTCGAGAGTTTGCCGAAAAAACCGAATTCTACGCCATGTACGGCATTGGTGAATACAGCTTTGCAGCTTATCGGGTCGTATGGAAGCGTATGGCTTCGCGGTTGGCGGCAACGGTCCTGTCATCAGTAAAGACCCCTTTTGGGAGAAAGAAGGTCATCTGCACAGACACAACCTCCTTTTTCGCAGTTGACAACAGACTGGAAGCCCACTATCTTTGTGGTATTGTCAATTCGAGCCATGTTGAAGATTATATCTGGAGTTTTTCTTCTGCCGGCAGGGGATTCGGCGCACCTTCCGTCATGAATACTTTGAGAATTCCCTGTTTTGATCCTGAAAATCCCCTGCATGTGCTGGTGAGCGATTTGTCCCAGAAGGCCCACCAAAGGGTAGCAAGAGGCAGCGATATCCAAGAAATTCAGGAAGAAATTGACAGTGCGGTAAAACAGTTATGGAATATCACATCATAAAAAAAGGCGACAAGAGCTATCCCGCACGCTTGCGTGAAAGGCTTGAGGAAACTGCTCCTGATAATCTCTATTATCACGGGGCCCTGGGACTGCTGGATCAGTTTACCATGGCAGTCATTGCGGCAGATTCCATCCCAGCTCTGGCCATGATGGCAGCCAATCAACTCCTTTTTACCATTCGGGAATATGAACTGAACTTCATTGGAAGCTGGCACTCGGTGATGGAAACCGAGATATTTCGTCTGGGGCTGTTTCGAAAAAACATGAATGTCACCCTCTTTTCAGCCAGGGGGCTGGCGCAAGAGACGTTCAAATCCTATTTGAGGACAAGGTTTTATCCTCCCCTCCACGAATTTCCGGAAGAAGACGAATACTGGCGGCGCGCCAGAGACGGAGAACTACTTATGCTTTCGGTTTGTGACCCAGAAGAGAGGAAGATGACTCGGCGCAATATTATGACGAGAAACTGGATCGCATGCAGTCTTGGGGATGTTGTCTTTGTCCCCTTTGCTGAGAAGGGCACAAAGACCTTTACCATAGCAAAAAGGGTCGTGAAGGCAGGACTACCCGTGTTCACTTCCGATGACCAAACCAACGAAACCCTACACGAACTTGGCATACGTGGTCTTACACGAAAGAATGTAGGAAAATTTTTGGAAGAACTGGGGGCCAGCAAAGCAGACATGCAAAAGTACAAACCCAAGCCGATTGTGATCTCTGTCCCCGAACCTGAGCCTGTGCCAGAAAAGCCAGTTGCTGCCATGGTCCAAACAGAATGGGATTTGTGACCAACTGGCGTCTCGATCCAGGTTATCACGCCTTCATGTTTCCGGTCTGAATAGCGACCTGGGCAACCGCCCCTTTCTCCTGAATATGCCAGTTTGCGATCTCTCCCAGCTATAGACTTTCACATATTAAATTTCACAAGGCCAGAGGGAGGAGGCTGTATTGTAATACGCCGACGACCGATAACGCGGTGAAATTTAATATGTGAAAGTCTATAGCAGAAATGAAATTAGAGGGAGGTAAGTCATATCAGAGAATGGAACAGGAATGAATCGCAGGCATTTCATTAAGCTGGCTGCGCTCGCCGCTGGTGGTGCCGGCTTTGCGGGAGGATTGTCCTTCGCTCAAGCACGTCAGACAAGCGAAGAGCCTGAGAGCCCTATCTATTTGGCCCTAAACAGATCGGCGTTTGCGCTTTGGGGAGCTTCATGATGGATCCGAAATCGATGGTAAAATCCTTACAAACCTTGGGTGCAAATCCGCCGAAGGATCCCAAGCCTTTGTTCAAAACACCCGATGCCATGCCCAGCCCCCCGGAATATCTCATCCACAGCGAGAGGGATGCAGCAGAAATGGCCCAACTAGGCTTTGCCAAGGTGTTGGTCAATCACAGGATAAGAAAAATTCATGATGATGGCGTTATGGCACATCTAATGAGAGGCCCTTACATTATGTTTTTCCAGCCCATGATGGAAGAGCCAGGTTAGAGATTCATGGTGACCTAGCCAATGAGACGAACCGAAGATCGGGCCAAGGGGTCCCGAACCGGAAAAGATGCCTTATTTGCCTTCAATGGTGGACTTTATCTGCGTGTGTGTGCAAGTCTGAATTAAGGTATAGATTTTCAGATAATTAATTTCACGGCGTTATCGGTCAAAATCCTCGACGACGTACCCCCACGTACGCCTTACTCGGATTTCTCCCTCTGGCCTTGTGAAATCAATTATCTGAAAATCTATAGAAGGAGGGAAAAATGGAATACAAACCAGAAGTAACCGAATCAACGGCAATGCAGTTTGTCCTTGTGAAAGACAAGGTAGGAAACGAGTTCATATGTAAACTGGGTGACTTAAAGGACCCATCCAATCTTTCTGAAGAAGAAAAAAAGAAATGCATCGAAAATGTCAGAGAGTACTGGGATTCCTCCATTTGACGGCACCATGGAAGGGGCACCGAGGGTAAAATATACCGTAGCATAAACACGAAATGAGGTGATACGCATGAAAAGCAACATTGGGAAAACCGACCGGATTGCCAGAGTGTCCATCGGACTCATTGTGATTGCAGTTGGCGTTTATTTGAAGAGTTGGTGGGGAGCTATTGGTCTGGTGCCAATTCTCACAGCCGCCACAGGTTGGTGTGGGCTCTATACCCTTTTTGGAATATCCACGTGCAAGATAAAGGGTTAAGCATGTCCGTAATAGTTCAGCACCCATTGCTTTTTCTTTCATTTCGACCAAAAGGAAAAAGTCTTTTGGCTTGGAATTGTGCGCTTTCCGATCAAGATTTCTCACCCCGCCCACAGCGGGGTTCGAAATGACAACGTTGGCTGAACTATTACGCCAAGCCTTTTGGCAAACCCGCGGGCTGTATTGGTTGCCACGAAACCAGAGCCAACAACGACTTTATTCTGTTGCATGAATTACAATAGGTTCAACTATAGAGTTTCAGAAAAATATTTTGGCAAGGCCAGAGGGAGAAATCCGAGTAAGGCATACTGACAGTACGTCGTCGAGGATTTCGACCGATAACGCAGCCCAAAATCTTTTTCTGGAACTCTATATTAAGGGGGAAGCCTTTGTTTCCTTTTCTTCAATGGAGTCTGCCGTGCTTGCGATTCACCCGATCATTCAATTTTCTGCCGTACTGTTGACCCTGTATGTATTCTACCTCGGGGTTCAGCGTTTTCGCTTCCTTCATCTTTATCAGAAGACGGTTTTCAGATGGAAGCGGCATGTCCTATTGGGAGAGATTGCTCTGGGGACATTACTGGGTGGCATGACAGGGGGCGTGACCATGGTGTATTTTTACTGGCACGGGTTCTTCATAACCGGGGCCCATGGTACGTTCGCGTTTGTAATGACCCCCTTTATCATCTTTGGTAGTGCGTCCGGTCTATACATGAACCGTAACAAAAAGAAACGAAAGGCCCTTCCCTTGATTCATGGCCTGAGCAACCTCGTTCTTTTGATTCTCGCTTTGACTCAGGTGGTGAGTGGCTGGTCGGTGTACAAGGCTTTCGTTTTGGGATGATGACCACTTGGTCTTTTCCCAACTGCTTCAAACTCAATTCAAAGTAATTAGAAGGATGTTACTCATGGAAAAACAAGCCTTGATTGACAAGAGGACGCGCACCCCTCGAGCAAGTGGACGAAACGGGCTTATCCGTATCGGCTTCTATAGACCCAAATCACAGATCAAACGATTTACGTCTTATAATGACGTGTTGAAAAAGACATGAACAATGACCAGTGACTGGCAAAGGAGAACATTATATGACTACGATCAAGATCAAGGGTATGACCTGCAATCACTGCGTCATGGCCGTTACCAATGCCTTAAATGAAATTGACGGGATCAAAAACGTCAAGGTGGACCTTGCAAAAGGTGGGGCTGATTTTGATGAGGAAAAGGCCGTTGACATGGACCTTGTGAGAGATCGGATCAAGAAGGCAGGATACGAAGTTGTCTAGTAAAGTGACACTCAACGGGCGTATTATTTCTGCGCGGTAGGATGTAAAGAAAAATAGGATGTAAAGAAAAATTTGCAAAGGAGCCTGAAAAATACGCTGAGGCAGAGAAATAAAAGTTAGTGCTGAATTATACCTCGGAAGGTCATAAATGGCCCTTTTCTCGGTGAGTCATGAGCATCAAGAGCAAGGCGCGAAGGCGCGGAATATAGACTTTCACATATGAAATTTCACAAGGCCAGAGAGAGGAGGCTGTATTGTAATACGCCGACGACCGATAACGCT
>JAUVJO010000350.1 GCA_030592345.1 Deltaproteobacteria bacterium | reverse complement strand
GGCCATGAACATCAATAGCCGCGTTGCTCAGGCTTGCAATAGCCAGCTATTCCGCGCCTTCGCGCCTTGCTCTTGATGCTCATGACTCACCGAGAAAAGCGCAATTTGTGACCTTCCGAGGTATAGAATTGAAAAATGGCCAAAGTCGAGGAGAAATCCCCCTCTGATAAAGGGGGGAACCAGGAGAAGTCCCCCTTTAATAAAGGGGGACTTGGGGGTTTTTCCAAATGAAACAAAACACAATAGTATTGAAGGCTATCGCCATGATCGTTGTTGCGCTCTGCTGGTCTACTTCTGTGTGGGGCGCAGGGCCGTACAAGGTTTATACAGTGCATAGTTACGGAAACCAGGACGTTCTATGCGACTCTTACACGGTTCAAAAGAATGAGCACGTCTGGCAGATTCTGCGCCGGAAGGGACGTATTGCAGAACGTGACTTTCCGAAATTCGCTGCCATCTTAAAAGACCTAAATCCGCACATAAAGGACATAGACAGGATCTATCCCGGCCAACAGATCCTGGTACCGTTGAAACAGATGGGGGTGAGCAAACAAGCATCTGATGGGAGCACCCGCTATGTAACGATTCCAATGATACCGGATGTGCTTTACAAGACCCAAAACGTCCGTCAGGACGACTCTGTCTCCAAGATCGTAATGGCTCACCTCGGCCTGCCGTGGCGCCAAATTTCAAAAGACTACTTCCGGACTTTCAAGCAACTTAACCCGGATATCACGAATCTGGCCCTGGTTTACCCTGGCCAGACCATACGTGTACCTGACCTCACTGCTCAAGGGCCGTCAAAGACCGGACCTGGCGATGCTGACGCCCGCAAAAGGCTTCAGGCAGGGCTCACACCGGAAAAGCCGCCGATCCCGCCCTCAGTTGAGACAATGCCGCCAAAGCGAGACGTTGCGTTGTTAAACAAGATAATGTCTGAAAGCGTGAGCCAACTGGGCGGCCAGGTATTAGCCTCCGGGCAGTGTTATTTTCCTCAAAAGGGCAAAGACGATCTCAGGCTGGACCTTGCAGCCTTTCCCGTCATTGAACTGGAAGACGGACGTCACCTTCTCCTGGAGACCGGCCAGGGCCTTCCTGAGCATATGGAAGTGGGGATAAGCGCCTTCTGGAAAGATCTGATGATCATTCCCATAGATCCGAAAGCGACCAATGAGGGGGTTGTAGACAGGGTCTTTCATTCCGTATTGGGCAAAAAAATCACAAAGGTGCTTGACCTGCCTGCTCTGGATGATGGCGTTCGAGTGACCGTGCGCGGTGACTGGATCTATTCTGTGGATACCAGGGAAGGGAGCGAATCAGCATACAAGTGTATTACGCTGATAGAAGACCCCGATGAATACACTTCACCTTCTGTCGTAGAATACCTGGTCAAAGAAAATATTCAGGTTGTTGACATTATGCCTGGGGAAAACAACAAAGAAGAGGTGCAGGTCTCTGAGAAAGCAGTGTTTAAAGAGTGTCCGGTGTTGACTATAGACGGATCAGGTCAGGAGGCGTTTGTCTCCGGGTTTGTCAAAGCACTGGGATATTCCTATAAGCCCCGAGTACCCATATCTTTTGACTACGCTGATTTTGAGGTCAAGACAACCGCAAATCTTGTCTGTGGAGAAAAAGATTTCAATGTAGTGGTCGATTTTGGGACCTTTTACGGTGAGACGAAGTCGGCAGTTGAAGCAACCGGAGTCAAGGTGCTATCAATTGGGCCTGACGATAAGCCTCTGACCATTGCAAGCGGTTTCCTGACACTGGCAGGAATTGCCTATTCTGAAGACCCGGTTTTTTATGCTGCAAACCGAAAACTTTCTAAGACCACTTCCGTGACAATCCCGGGCATTCTGGTGTCACAGGCAAACGAGAAGAGGCTCTTGCTGACCCGGGTGCATGTTCACGTGAAACTAGGTGATTTCTTGATGGAAAAGCAGATCAGGGTCTTGAAGATAGCTGAGCCGATTTAGGTCCCTGCCAATAGACGAAATCCTTTTCTAAACCGCCAATGATTTTACGTAACCGTTCACGGGTTCATGTGTTGGGCGTAAGCCCTTAGCCCCTTGGCTGTCTGTCGTTTATCGGTTGCGCGACTCGTTTGCGGCTTGCGCCTTGAAAACAGTACGTCTGTCGTCCGTCGGTTGAGTTGTTTTTGGAGCCGCACAACGCACAACGCACAACGATAACCGTAACGAGTAGCGCAACCGCAACCATTCATCTGAGCCCCGTGAACGTCTACGATTTTACTAAGCATGCGATCTATGTTATCATTTTTGTATAAGCAAGGTAATGAGATGAAAAAGGTCTTGTTAATAACTACTGTATTGTGGTGTCTGATCGCTATTCCGGCTGTAGCCGTTGAGAGGGCCCCTCGAATAACAGACCGGGAGATAATTGAAAGCCTGAGCAATATCAGAGGCGATATCAAGAGGCTGGAGGGAAAGGTCCATCACCTGGAAGATGGGCAAAAGGCCATTTTGAAAGAAATGGACAGGCGTTTTGAAAGCATGGGGGGATCTGTAAACGAGCGTTTTAATGGCATGGAAAAACGCTTTGAAAGCATGGAAAACTCCATGAACAAGCGCTTCGAAAGTATGGAAAACTCCATGAACGGGCGCTTTGAAAGTATGGAAAACTCCGTAAATGGGCGTTTTGAAAGCATGGAAAACTCCATGAACAAGCGCTTCGATTCCATGGAAAATCAAATCCAAAACCTGGTGAGTGTCTTTATCGGCATTGTGGCTGCCTTTGCCGGAATCGTTGCCATTACGATCGGCTTTGCCATCTGGGACCGCAGGACGGCACTCAGACCCACACTCAAAGAAATCTCAGAGGTCAAGGAAAAGGAAAATAAGATAGTGAAAGCCTTAGAACATTTTGCCAAGCAAGAACCAAAGATGGCTGAAGTTTTGCGCTCTGTGGGTCTATTGTAATTTCCGGCAATCTGCCTGTGAGTCTGCGGAGCGTCACACAAATTCAAAGGGGTAGTCTTCTATGTTGAACCGATTCATGGCGCATTTTCTATGTCTGCCTGTCTGCCTGTTCCTGATTTCCTGCGCCTCCAACCTGGCTGTGCTCAAGGAGCAATCTGAGGTCACCAGGCAGCTTGGTGAAGGATACCTGGCAGATGGTAACGTGACAGCAGCCCTTGGACAATTTCTAAAGGCAGAGAAGATCTACGACAAAGATGCCTTCCTCCAATACGATCTGGGACGTGCCTATTTTGCAAAGGGAATAACTGACAAGGCCATTTCCCATTTAGAAAAGGCCGTGGAACTCAACCCTGACTATTCAGAGGCTTATAATTACATGGGGCGTGTTTATGGCCAAGTGGAGCAGTGGGATCAGGCCATATCGTGTTTCAACAAAGCCCGGGCAAATGTGCTATATGCCACGCCGCATATTGCGCTGAACAACCTTGGTGAGGCTTACCGCGGGAAAAAGGACTACGGCCGCGCCATTTTTTTTTACAAGGATGCCTTGCGGAAAAACCCTCGTTTCCCTAACGCATACCGAGGCCTGGGGCTGACCTATATTGAGATGGGCAATTACAAGCAGGCGATCGCTGCTTTGGAAAAAGCCCTCCGGTACGCACCCAATTGGGCGCCTGCCAGTTATGACCTGGGCCGTGCCTACGCCGGTCTTGACGAAACGCAAGAGGCTATC
>JAUVJO010000393.1 GCA_030592345.1 Deltaproteobacteria bacterium | reverse complement strand
TGATCCTGCTGGACATCAAGCTCCCCGGCATTGACGGGATAGAAGTATTGAAGCAAATCAAGAAACATCCTGTCCTAAAAAAGATACCTGTAATCATGCTCACCACCTCGGATCAGGAAGAAGACATCTGTCGATCCTATAGCCACTATGCCAATAGCTTTCTGACCAAGCCGGTGGGATTCAAGGAGTTTGAAGAAAAGATCATGCAAATCGATTTCTATTGGATGCTCCTCAACGAGGCACCTGCCCTGAAAGTGTAAACGTTTATCAACGCCTGAAATGTGGGGTTTGGAATGGTTGCGAACATGGAATCTTTAAAGGTGGTTATCATTGAAGACGAGGAAGCGCACTTCCAACTCATGAAACGCGCCATTGAAAAGGCCTTTTCTTGCGCCTCGGTCGATTACTTCGAGGAACCCGGCCCTTGCCTTGAAAGGCTGGATGAAATCACCCCGGATGTCATCATCGTAGATTATGTCATGCCAGGCATGAATGGTATCGAGTTCTTGGAAGCCTTAAATCGAGAGAATGGAGGTATTATCCCTGTCATCATGATCACCGGACACGGGGATGAGAATATTGCTGTGCAGGCCATGAAACTGGGGGCCTGGGATTATCTGATCAAGACCCCAGATTTTTCTGCCCTGCTTCCCAATGTCATCGATAAGGTGGTTCGCGAACGGGAACTCAAGGAATCACTGCGGGAGAGCGAGCAACGGTATCGTGTGTTGTTTAACAGTATGAACGACGCTATGTTCGTTCATCACCCGACACCAGAGGGTATGCCTGGCAAATTCATCGAAGTCAATGATATTGCGTGTCAAAGATATGGTTACGCAAGAGAAGAGTTCTTGAAGTTATCTCCTTTGGACATCAGTACCCCCGAAAGAGCGCACAATATTCCTGCGCGAGTGAAGAAGGTGTTTGCCGAAAAATATATCATCTTCGAAACAGAACAAGTAGCCAAAGACGGCAAAAGATTTCCCGTTGAGATCAGTTCCCATCTGTTCGATTTCCACGGACAGCCCACCGTGTTATCCGCGGTTAGAGATGTTACTAACCGTAAACGAGACGAACAACATATTCGCACACTCACGCAACAAGTGATGAAGGCACAAGAAGCCGAGCGTCAGAAGATTTCTCGTGACCTGCACGACCACGTAGCGCAAGATCTTCTCTCCATGAAAATTGGCCTTGACACCCTTTTTGATGATCAGCCGGAAACCCCTCCTGGGATTGGGCAAAGGGTTTCAGAAGTTTCAAAAATGCTTCAAAAAACCATTAACGCTGTGAGGTATCTTGCCCACGGCTTACATCCTGCCAGCCTGGACCGCCTGGGGCTGTCCCAGACTACCCTCCAGCATTGTGAAGAATTCTCTGCCCAGGCAGGAGTCAAGGTTGATTTCTTATCCGCAGGTATAGACGACTTGCAACTCGACTTTGATACCAAGATTGTCCTTTACCGCCTCATTCAAGAAGCCCTAAACAACGTGAAGAAACATGCTGATGCCACTGATGTGACTATCCGGTTGGTTGCATCTTTTCCAAACATTATTCTTCGCATCGAGGATAATGGCAAAGGTTTTGACGTGCATGAGAGGCTGATCTCATCACTAAAAGAAAAACGTATGGGGCTTTGGGGCATGAAGGAAAGGGTTGGCCTGCTGAAGGGAAAAATGACGATCGAATCCCGACCCATGCAGGGCACGAAGATCCTCATAGAGGTTCCCTGTAAGGAGAAAAACAGTGGGCAAAAAGAAAACCATCCTGCTTGTTGACGACCATCCCCTTTTCAGGGAAGGTCTCAAGTCCCTTATATCACGAAGCCCCAAGTTCGAGGTGGTCGGGGAAGCGGGCAGCGCACGTGAAGGGCTCCGCATGGCCAGGGGGCTCAAGCCGGACATGGTAGTGATCGACGTGTCCCTGCCGGATGGGAGCGGGATCGACCTTACCAGGGACATACGAAGCGGTTTGTCAGAAACACGTGTTATGATTGTCAGCATGCACTCAAAGATTGATTACATCACCGAGGCATTTCAGGCAGGGGCCACAGGCTACGTGGTGAAGGAATCAGCCACAGACAGGCTCATAAGGGGCCTTGAGGCCGTAGCAAAAGGCGAGTATTTTTTGGATAGCTCCGTCTCCCATAAGGTTGTAGCCAAACTTATGGAACCGCCAAGAAAGGGGCTAAAGAGCGCGGATGTAAAGTATGAGTCCCTCACGCCACGCGAGCAACAGGTCATGCGTCTCCTGGCCGAAGGGCTTTACCCAAAACAGATCGCTGAAAAGCTTTTCATCAGCCGCAAAACTGTTGAGAACCATCGGACCAACATTATGAACAAGCTTGACCTTCATAGTACCATGGAATTGGTTCGGTATGCGGCTAAACTCGGCCTGATCGATGTGGACCTCTGGAAGGGTCAAGCCTGCCAATAGAAACTCTCCTGACCGGTTATTTTTCCCACCCGCCCTTATAGACTTTCACATATTAAATTTCACAAGGCCAGAGGGAGGAGGCTGTATTGTAATACGCCGACGACCGATAACGCGGTGAAATTTAATATGTGAAAGTCTATAGGACAAATTCCCATCTAGTGGGGTTATGGCCCCATAAAAATGAGCGCCTTGCTCTATGGACAAACCAAACAAAAGCTGAGAAAAAGACAGACAGCCCGATACTCAGGGAACCAAGATCATAGCTAAGGCATCAACAGGCGACAAAGGCACAGGATTTGAAAAAAGATTTTTTGGATACGACAGAGCTGATCAGAAGCATTCAGCGGGCTGAGGGCAACCCTGACTGTTTTGGCAGGGCACAGGGTGGC
>JAUVJO010000044.1 GCA_030592345.1 Deltaproteobacteria bacterium | reverse complement strand
TTGTTGATGTCAACACCAAAGGTCAGCCCCAGAAACAATAATATCAAAATGATGTGGTGGACTTTCATTTTTCCTTATACAACGCTGCCTCTTGAATTCACCTTGATCCCATAACGATTCAGTTTGTATCTCAGGGTTCGTGGGCTGATATTGAGGATCTGTGCGGCCCGTTCCCTGTCGCCCTGTACACGACTCAAGACGTCCAGGATAGCCCTGGTTTCCGCCTTTTTCTTGACTTCCCCCAAATCCATGGCAGGGGGCTCTTTAAAGTGCCAGATAAAATCAGAAGGGAGTTGCTCCACACCGATCGTATCCTCAGCGTTTAAGATAAAGACTCTTTCCAAAAGATTTTTCAATTCTCTCACATTTCCGGGCCAGTCATACCGGCAGAAAATATCCATGGCCTCTGGCGATACAACGGGTCTCGGTTTTCCATACCGGCTACTTAGTTGATCCAGGAAGTGGTTCACCATCTTGGCAATAGCACCCTTTCTCTCTCTCAAGGGGGGTATGTAAATGGGCACTACATGAAGTCGATAGAACAGGTCCTCTCGAAATTCTCCCTGCTTGACCAAATCTCTGAGGTCTTTGTTCGTTGCCGAGATAATCCGGACATCCACCTCAATTTGCTCATTTCCCCCAATGCGTGAGAATCGAAAATCTTCCAGGACCCGCAAAAAATCCACCTGGTTTTCCAGAGGCAACCCGGAAACTTCATCAAGAAACAGAGTACCCTTGTCAGCAGTCTCAAAACAGCCCATCTGCCTGCTAATAGCCCCTGTGAAAGATCCCTTTTCGTGTCCAAAGAGCTTGTCTTCAAACAAAAGGCCCGAGAGGATGCCACAGTTCACAGGGACAAAACGGTTCTTGGCCCTCGGGCTTTCAAGGTGAATGATCCTGGCAAGCAACTCCTTGCCAGTGCCGCTTTCACCTGTCAGTAACACATTTACGTCGAATTTGGCAACCTGATGCACTCCGTCGATGATAAATCGCATCACATCAGAACCAATGATGAACTCCTGCATGATTGATTCCTCTTGTGGATTTAACCATAATACTCCCTGAGTGTCAAACAGATTCACCTTTGAAGAGGCAAGATTTTGTCTGGTTTGGCAAGAACTTGCCGGGACTGTCTGTCCGGGGCAGCCTGGTACAAGCTGCCACAAAGGTAAAAACGTTAAATAACAATATGTTATTGTTGGACGAGATGATTCCACCTATCTTGGTATGACCCTTGCTTAACTGTCTGTAGATGGGCACAGATTGACCAAAATGAAGGCCGG
Source organism: Deltaproteobacteria bacterium (assembly GCA_030592345.1). Classification (GTDB taxonomy): domain Bacteria; phylum Desulfobacterota; class Desulfobacteria; order Desulfobacterales. The sequence goes on along the minus strand of JAUVJO010000044.1, from coordinate 12,518 downwards.
GTTTCAGTGTTCAGGTGTCAGGTGTCAGGAACCAGGTGTCGGGTGTCGGGTGTCAGGTTTGCGGCGTTCGCCTTGAGAACAGCACAGTTTTTGCGTTTCTCTTTCCTGAAACCTGACACCTGAAACCTCCGTCTTTCCTGACACCTGACACCTGAAACCTGAATGCAACCAAAATGCCAGGAAAAAGTGTAAACTTACTCATGAAGGATGCTCTGAATTCAAATGGAGGTGTGACATGTCAGATTTAAAAACAGTCAAGGAACTGATGGTTGAAATAACCGAGTATCCGCACATCGCGTATTGGATGAGCGTGCGGGATGCTATCGCCATGATTCACAGTTCCAGTGATGAAACGTCGGGCCTGGGAGACCACCACATGGTTCTGGTATTTGATGAAAAGTATCAACTCAAGGGTGTGCTGACACTCAAAAACCTTCTCACGGGCATTGAGCCAAAGTTTCTCAGAAAGGACAAGACGTCACCTTATGAGGGCCTCAAAGACAAGGACCGTGCAAGCCTTTCTGCCCTCGTGGAAGGGACCTTTTCAATGAAGTGCAAAGAGGAGGCAAGAAAACAGGTAAGCGAGGTTATGGTCCCCACGCACGCGACGGTTGAGGTAAATGATTCTGTCGAAAAGGCGGCTTTTGTCATGCTTCAGGCGGACGTGACCCTGATCCCCGTGATGGATGGCGAAAAGATAGCGGGTGTTTTACGCCTGAGTGACATTTTTAATGAGCTGACCAAGATCGTATTGGAGTAAGGGAGGAAACGTACAATGGCCAAAAACAGCAAACCGATTGCCTCCGGGGCAGGTCTCCCGGAGATGCCTGATGAAATTGTTCTGTCTCCTGAAAAACCCGGGCTGAATTTAAAACGACTGCTTTTCATAGGAATAGGAATTGTCCTGTTTTACATAGTCTATGGTTCCTCACCATGGCCCGACGCGGTGGACCCCATGGGAAAACATTTTGTGCTGTCAACAGAGGCCAAGGGGGCCCTGGCCGTCTTTCTGCTGGCCGGTACGTGGTGGGTATTTGAGGTCGTGCCGATTGGGGTGACCAGTATCACAATCGGTGTCTTGCAAGCCCTGTTTTTGATCAGGCCTGCCAAGGCAGCCTTTAAGGATTTCATGGACCCATCCGTGATGTTTATCTTTGGCTCCATAGTCATCGGCATGGTCTTTACCAAGACAGGTTTGACCAAGCGCCTGGCGTACAAGATGCTCGCTATTGTGGGAGAAAAGACCAGCATGATCTATCTCGGCTGCTTTGTGGTCACGGCGGCCATGACCCACGTGATGGCCCACACTGCCGTGGCTGCTACCATATACCCTCTATTAATGGCCATCTATGCCCTTTATGGAGAAGGTGATAAGCAGACCAGATTCGGCAAGGGTCTTTTCATGGGCATGGCCTATGTGGCCGGGGCAGGGAGTATTGTTACGCTTTTGGGCGCCGCCCGCGGCGCTGTGGCCATTGGTTTCTTTAACGACATTATGGGAAGGGATATAAGCTTTTTCCAACTCACCTATTACATGTTTCTTCCCGGGTGGATCATGGTCTTCGTGCTGTGGGGATTTTTCATGGTCTTTTTTAAGCCGGAGAAAAAAACCATCCCCGGCCTCAGAGAAAAGGCCAAGAAGTTAAATAAAGAACTAGGTAAAATAACCGGCAAAGAGATACTGGCAGCATCCATTGTCCTCGGCGTAATCCTGGTCATGGGCCTTAGGTCCTTTGTCCCTGCCCTGAAAGCGATTGACAAGACAGCGATCGTTCTCATTTCAACCATCTTATTCTTCATTACAAAAATCCTTGACATCAAAGACCTGGAAGAGATCCCCTGGAATATTATCCTGCTCTTTGCCGGGGCCATGAGCATCGGTTTTTGCCTCTGGGAGACAGGCGCGGCCAAATGGCTGGCCGTAAATTGGCTTACTATGTTCAAGGAATCCCCAGGCTTCATATTTATCATGAGTATTTCCTTTTTTGTCATGATGATGACCAACTTTATTATGAACGTGGCCGCAATTGCTATCTCGCTACCTGTGGCCCTGGTGATTGCCCCTTATCTCGGAGTCTCCGGAGAGGTCATCCTCTTTGCATCCCTGGTCACAGCCGGCATGCCTTTCCTCCTGCTGGTGGGTGCGGCTCCGAATGCCATAGCCTACGATTCAAAGCAGTTTTCCACGGGTGAGTTCTTTTTGTATGGCATTCCGGCCAGTATCATCCTGATGGCCGTTGTGGCCCTGTGTGTATGGCTGATCTGGCCAATGATGGGAATGCCGATTAGTGTACCCACACCTTGAAAATTGTTGATTTGCGATTGACGATTGATGATTTGACTTTTCATTCGCTTAAAAGGATAGACTTTTGTTAATTTTGAGAACCTATATATTACTCAGGTTTCGGGTTTCAGGTGTCAGGTGTCAGGTGTCAGTTTTTGCGTTTCTCTTTCCTGACACCTGAACACTGACACCTTGCACCTACATGTGCCCTGAAACCTGAAACCAAAACGGGATAAAGATTTAGGTTGATATAAGAATTAATCTAATTGCGAATTTAATAAGCTAACGATGAGTTGTGGAGGTTCATATGGACTACCTGAAGCGTCCCCGCATTATACCTGACAACCGTGCGGTAATGGCCCGTGAATACAGCATGACTACAATTTTTGGAAAACTGAGGGAGATGGTGACAGATTATTGCAAGTTTGACATGACCAAAACCATGCCCGTAAAGGTTGAGTGTCCGGATGAGAGCCAGGGCCTTAAGATCCTCTATTTTATCGCCACGTTCGGGACTTCTCCTTTTGTCGGGGGAAAGGTGGGAGCAGAACTCGACACCAGTGCCATTGTTCCGGCCTCACATCACGCCGAGAATCTGGTGTATGTAATGGGAAGCCACACAGGGTACGACCACCATACCAATAAATTCGGAAAAATCTATCGCGAAAAAGAGGGGGGCTTTAGTGCATGCTGTGGCAAATTGGCCGGTGTCATGGAGCCTTACATAAAAGAGTACAATTATGCCAAGACTAACATTAAGCTCTTCAAAGAAGAGGGCAGGGTTTTCCTCGAGATTCCAAACCGACTCCTTGGAATTCACAGCTCTGATGAGCCCCACCCTGCCAAGCTATGTCTGGAACCATCTTTGATAAAAGGCAACCCGGAATCAGAGGGCGTCATGACCGCAGAAAGCCCACGCTCGGTTATTTTTGAGGTTCATCCGGATTTACAACACTTACTTGAGGCAAAAAAGCAAACCATAACGGAAGACCGCACCCCAATAGGAAACGAACTTGCGGGTGACTATTTCAGATTCATTTGGATCTCATCCGCTCCTTTGCCGGATGACATTACGCGGCGATTACATCCCCTTATGCATCAAATCGTATCCAGTGTGGACTATCCTCCTATGGTCACTATTGCAAATGTGCACACATGGATAGAGTTTAACCGATTCGTGGATGCCATCAACGCGATTCCGGATGTGTTGTCCAAGGGCATCTTTGGCGTGTCCGGCCTGACAATCGATTTATATTTTGAAGAGCGGACTTATCATTATTCCAATATTTTTTGTCCCCAATACGCCTTCTTCAAACCGGTTGGCGAGCGAGAGGGCATTGTTATGGGGCCGTCTGAGATCAACAATCTCCTGGATTCCTTCCCGGCCAATAAGCGGAGACTCTCCATAGATAAAATACTGGAATGTAATGACAAGGAGGAGGTATCGTGCATGAGAAAAGAGTAATGGATCTGATCATTCCCCTGACAGACTATCCTCATATGCCGTACTGGGGGACCGTCAGGGAGGCCATTGTGCAGCTCAATGTCTCCTATGAGACAGGACACCACATGATCCTGGTCTTTGACGAGGCATACAAGCTTGCGGGAATGCTTTTGCAGAAGGACATCTTAAAGGCAATTTCGCCAAAGCTTGGTGAGAGTGACGAGGAGAATATTCCGATATCCTGGGACGACATGCTCAAAACCGGGAGCGAAAAACGGCTTGCCTTGCCTGTAAAGGAGTTCATGTCCGAGGCCACGGCCTCGATTGATGGCAAAGAGAGTATCTTGATGGCCTCTCACATGATGCTAAAGGAGGCCACCTATGTCCTGCCAGTCACGGAAGGTGAAAAGTTTATAGGGGTTGTGCGGATGGAAGATCTGTTTCACGAAATAACAAACACCATGCTAAAATTATAGTAACCGTTCACAGTTCCCCGTTTTCCGTTCACTGATTGGGTTGAGTCGTTAAAACGATATGAATTCATATATAGTGTTCAAGAAAAAGCTTTTGGGGTTGTCGTTTTCGTTATAGGTTATGCGGTTGCGCTGCTCGTTTCGTTTACCGTCAGTCGGTTGCGGTGCTCCTAATCCGTAACCGCTTTACGAATCCCGACCCGCCTGCCAACGCCTGAGATAGTATTCAGCTTATGTGCCGGCATCTGTGGCAATGGCGGGCAGGTACGAGTTGCGCAACCGCAACCGTTTGACTCAAACCGAAATACCGAAAAGATTCTCTAAGAGATATAGGTTCATTTACCCCGAAAACATTATCTAAAAAGCTATAATAACCCCCACTCAACGAGGTCTGTACAAGGATGTTCAATTTTTTTAGCAAAAAAAGACGAGAAAAAGCCCTGCGGGGGGAGGAAGAGCAGGATCTTTTTGCCCGTAAGTATAAGGCCTTTCGGGAACTCCTCGACGCCAACAATGCGGTACTTTCAACCATGGCTGATATGCAGGAAAAGGCAAGCGGGGCCTATGTCTTTGATGCAGCCTACGTGGAATTTTCATATCGGTCGGTTGCAGAGGGTATAGACAGGATCATAGACAGCCTGAACTATATGTCTGATAATAAGTACAAGGATCTCGCCCGTGCCAATGACCGTATCAACAAAGTAGTCGAGGAGGCCCTTTATCAAACAGTTGCCGTCCCTAAAACCGATTACACGTTAGCCCTTGAATCCGTTCATAAGGACATGGCGACTTCCTGCGGTGGCAAGATGGCCTGTTTGGGTGAGGCGGCCAATGAGACCGGTCTCCAAGTGCCCAGCGCCTTTGTTATCACCACATTTGCCTATCAGAATTTCGTGCAACATAACCGGATCGAAGCCCTTTTAAAGCAAAAGTGCGGCTCGGTTGATATCCGTGATTATGCTGCCCTGGAAGATGCGAGCCGTGAAATGCAGGGACTCGTCCAGGAAAGCGAGGTCCCCGGCGATCTTCAAGACGCGGTACTGATGGCGTTTGACGAGATGAAGAAACAAACAGGAGAGGCGTCCCTTCATGTATCTGTCCGAAGCAGCGCCATCCTCGAAGACATCATGGCCAGCTTTGCCGGCCAATACGCCACTGTATTGAATGTCAAAAGGGACAATCTCATAGAGGCTTACAAAAAGGTTATTTCGAGCCAGTTTACGCCTAATGCCCTCTTTTACTTCAAGGACAAGGGATTTAACATCAACGAGATGGCCATGGCCGCAGGCGTCGTGCAGATGATTGATCCCGCATCGAGCGGCATAGCCTATTCACGTGACCCCAGGGATCCGGATGAGGACGTCGTACTGATTAACGCGGTCTGGGGGTTGGGAGATTATGCTGTAGGAGGTGTGGTCCCTCCGGAGACTTTCAAAGTCATTGCCTCTGTCAAGGACGGAAGCCGGATTTTGCGCAACAAAGAGGGGGTCCAAAGGGTCATGAGCCGTGTCTCTGCCAATGGCGGGACACAAGAGGTGGCTGTACCGGATCATTTACAGGACACATCGTGCCTCAATGATGATCAGGCACAGAAAGTGAATGACCTCACCCGCAGGCTGGAAGTCCATTTTGGGGTCCCTCAGGACATGGAATGGGCCGTAGACCAAAAAGGGAATATTTTTGTCCTGCAATCAAGGCCCCTTCGTCTCTCTTACGGGCAGAAAGAGAAGCCACCTGATAGACCCAGACATATCAAAGGGCGCAAACTACTTCTTGACCAGGGCAAGGTTGCCTGCCGCGGGGTAGCAGCAGGACCGGTCTGCCAGGTTCGGGAAGAAAAGGCCATGGCCGATTTCCCCAAGGGTGGAGTCATGGTCATACGACAGGCGCATCCCGAGTTTGCGCCGATCCTGGACAAGGCCTGTGCCGTCATATCTGACACCGGGGCAGTCCTGGGACACTTGGCCACAGTTGCAAGAGAGCTGAATGTCCCCGCTATCTTCAATGCGAAAGATGCCACAAAAGCCCTCCGGGACGGAGAGATTGTGACAGTTGATGCTCAATACTGCCGCGTATATGAAGGTGAGGTCAGCGAGATCCTCAAGGCTAAGGGTGACAAACATACCCGTTGGTTCGCCAATTCTCCAGCTTATCAGCATCTCCGCACAATCCTGAAAGAAATTACCCCCCTGTACATGACTGACCCGAGGGCACCTGATTTTAGGGCAAAGACTTGCCGAACCTTCCACGATATTACGCGATTTTCGCACGAAATGGCGTTAAAAGAGATGTTCGATTTCAGCAAGCATACATATTTTTCCGAAAAATCGGCAAAAAAGCTGGTAAGCAAGGAAATTCCCCTGGAATGGCTGGTCATAGACCTTGAGGATGGTCTCAAACCAGACCTAAAGGGAAAGCGGATAGGACCTGAAAACATTGTATCCGAACCGATGCGTGCTATGTGGGAGGGAATGACCGCTGTGCCGTGGAAAGGGCCTCCGCCTATGGACACCAAGGGTTTTTTGTCCGTGGTGGCCGGGTCGGCCACGGACCCTGACGCGGCAGCGTATATGACGGACAAAAACTATATTGTTCTCTCAAAAAACTTCTGTAACTTAAGCGTGCGCCTAGGTTTTCATTTTTCCACGACCGAGGCCTATCTGGGTGAAAAGGAGAATCAGAATTACGTGAGTTTTGCCTTCAAGGGCGGCGGCGCGGATTCCGGCAGGAGAAACCGCAGAGTCGCCTTTATTGCAAGGATACTTGATAAATTCGATTTCAGTATTGAGATTAGAGAGGACAATATCTTTGCGCGTATTGAGGGGCACGAAGAAGCCTTCTTAAAGGAACGGCTGAAAGTATTGGGACATGTAATAGTTCACACACGACAGATGGATATGGTAATGCACAACGAAAAAATGGTAGAGTGGTATTATAAAGATATGATCAAGGGAATTGAGTCTTTTGTGAACATACCCCATTAGAAGTGAGCTAAAGTGCCAGGAAGGCATACATGAAGAAATACTTGAAATACCTTGCCCGAAAACCGGGCCTGTGGCTTGCCTCCGTTCTTGTCCTGGCCCTGCTTGGGTGTGCAATTCTCCTGGGGATGCTCGCGGCCCGCGAGATGAAAGGGATAATCAGCGAGAACTTCAATTCTCAGCAGCTTGCACTGGCCAAGCATGCCGCTGGAGTACTTACGCAAGACTTTAAGACCCTGAAACGTGAACTGATGACCCTGAGCCTTTCGCCTTCCATCCAGTACGTAGAAGAGGCCTCCTGGGCAAACCGGATGAAGATCTCGCTTTCAACCGTCGAGGATTATGGTGTGATCCGGATCATGCTCATAAACGCCGATGGAACCTTCTGCCATTCAATCAACTATGCCAATGCCGTGTTTTCGGAAAAGGGATCTTATAGCCATGGGGACTATTTTAAATGGTGCAAAAAACCGGAAAACAAAGACAAGATCTATATAAGCGATATCAGAAAGGGAATCGTTGAAAACTCTGAACCCGGCCTCGTCATGACAATAGCGATACCGGTGTATCAAGTCTCCACTGATGAGGCCCACCCCAGGCCCACACAGAAGTTCTCTGGCGTGTTGTGCTTTGTCGTGGATGCCGGTCTTCTTGCCATGAAGATCGCGTCTCCGATCCGGTCAGGAAAGACAGGATATGCATGGATCATTGATGGATCAGGTGAGTTCTTGTACCACATGGAAAAGGATTTTATTGGCCAAAACGCCTTTGAGGTCAGGAAACACAGGGATCCACATATATCCTTTAGCAAGATCAATCTCATACAAAAAACCATGATGTTACAGGGAAAGGAGGGAAGTACCTCGTATGTTTCAGGCTGGCACCGCGGCCTGATCGGCCCTGTCAAGAAATTGATTGCCTATGCACCGGTACAAATTGGAGCTGCCAACACAACACGGATATGGTCAGTTGCTGTAGCGGCACCGGTCAGTGAGGTAGAAGAGGCCATACACACGGTGTATACGAGACAATCCATGGTACAGGGCGCGTTCGTTATTGCGGTTGTTATTGTGCTAGCCTTTTTTGTTTTCAACGAAATGACCTGGCGTCAAACCCTTGAGCAGGAGGTTAAAGAAAAAACAGAAGACCTGGATCTCTATGCCAGGAAACTGATGCGCTCTGAACAAACATACCGGTCTTTGGTTGAGTCGGCCGATGATTTGATCTATATGATAGACAAGGATTGTAATGTTTTGTCTGTCAATCAATACAGCAGGAAACTCATAGAACGCCGGGCCGAGGACATCATCGGCAAAAACGTAAATGAATTTATTGAATATGAAACCGAAAACAGTGTGCGCTCGATCGTTGCAATAATCTTCCAATCTTCGGAGAGTATTTTGCGAGAAGAAAGGGTGAAGATAAAGGACAAGGAGTATTGGCTTGACACAAAATACAATGCCGTAGGGACAGACAAGGACAAAGTAAACGCAGTTCTAGTGATTTCTCGAGATATTACCGAACAAAAAACCATGGAAGCACAGCTCTTTCACACGGAAAAGCTGGCGTCTCTGGGTTCCCTTTCTGCCGGTGTGGCCCATGAAATCAATAACCCGATTGCCATCATCATGGGTTTCACCGAAATACTGCTGGAAAGGTTTCCCGAGGATTCCAAAGAACATGAGATACTAAAGACTATTGAAAGGCAGGGTAACAACTGCAAATGCATTGTTGAAAATCTCCTTGCCTTTGCCAGGATCCCCGAAAAGACCACCACAGAGACCGATGTGGTTGACGACGTCCAAAAAGTACTTAATGTTGTTATGAATACACTCTTAACAAAAAAGCTGGACCTCAGAACCGATATGGAAGAAAACCTTCCAATGGTCAAGGGTGACGGGCAGCAACTGGAACAGGTGTTTTTAAATATTATTAACAATGCAGCGGCAGCCATGGATGACGGGGGCGTCCTGACTATCTCGGTACACTGTTCCGATGGTATGGTGAACATAGGCTTTTCAGATACAGGCCCTGGCATACCTCTGGGAAATATGGACAAAATATTTGAGCCCTTTTTTACTACCAAAAAGGTGGGAGAGGGAACAGGACTGGGCCTTTCCGTCAGTTATGGGATTGTAAAAAAGTTTGGAGGGGATATCCAGGTCAAGAGTCAAACCGGTGAAGGAGGCAAGGAGCCAGGGACAACCTTTACCGTAGTATTGCCCGTAGCCAATCCGGTAATTCGTTAATCGGAAACTGGATATCGATCCCCAAAGAACGAATCACAAAAACAGAAGGAGAGAATCATGCCACAACAAATCCTGGTCATTGATGACGAACCGGATATGCTGATGCTTCTAAGGATGATGATTGAAGAGAACACCGATTATGAAGTGCAAACAACCAACAACCCATCCGAAGCAATAAAATTGTTCTCAGAAAAAGATTACGACTTGGTAATCACCGACCTCAAAATGCCCGGCCTGGACGGGATTGAGCTCTTTGTTGAATTCAAAAGCATAAAACCTGACATTCCAGTGGTCATGATCACGGCCTATGGTTCTACTGAAACAGCCGACGAGGCCATGAAGAAGGGGATTGCTGACTTCATTACCAAGCCTTTCAGGAAGGACAACATACTCTTTAGCCTCAACAGAGCCCTTGAGCTCACGCGTGTCAAAAAAGAAAACATAGAGCTGAAAAAAAAGTTGGCCGGGAAGTAGTAACAGATCCGTCAGAATTGTCAGCCGCGAGAAGTAATACTGTGAAAACACTCGTTTGTATTGATGGACATGACAATGCATTGAAAGCCACCAGGCTGGCAGCCAGGTTTGCCAGAACTGAAAATGGTGAAGCTACCTTCCTGTTCGTTCGAAGATACGGAAAACAGACTCGCGGTTACAACATTCGACGAAAGGCAACAGAGATATTTGCCAACTGGCGTGAAGAACTTCCCGAGATGAGGTTTCTCCACGAAGCTGAAAACGTGTTCAAGACAGCACGTGGGTGGCAGGAAAACGACAAAGATATTGGAGAGCCCCACAGGGCCATGGTTCATGTTGCCAACGGTATTTTCGAAGAGGTGACGGTCCAACTGCGTTCTGACAGGGGCACTCTACTAAAAATCAGGGAGGGCGTCCCACACGAGGAAATACTCAGAGAAGCAGGGGAAGGCAGTTATGAGCTTGTCATGTTGGGGGCGCGCCTGGCCGGGGAATGTCGCTGGTGTGATGTTGAGCACATTCCTTTGGAAGTGGCTCAAAGAGCGCCCTGCCCGGTGGCAGTGATAGGCACGGAATTTGAGGAGGGGCAACCAGTGCTGCTATGCATTGGAAAAAATGACCCACCCGAGTCAACCTTGCGCCTGATTCAGGTCTTAGCCACAGGTGCGAAAAATGAGATTGAGGTTCTGACCGTACTCAGGACCGCGGACCCGGGGTTTCGGTTCTCCGAGAACGTCTCCTCCATGATTGACAAATGGTCAGAAGACTCTCTTAAGGTGACTCGCAAGGTCCTGACCGGAGATGCGGTCAACACGATTCTCGAGATGGCACCGGATTATGGTATTATCGTCTGCTCGTCCAGCGAAAAGCGAAAGAAAAACAGATTGGGCAAGGTCACCAAAAAGGTGCTCTGTCGTCAGTTCAATGTGCTTGTCTTAAGGTAAGGGCTGACAATTAACGATATCTCTTGGGCCTATTCAGAACTTGGGGGATGCATCCTCATTTGTGAAGTATTGGAGTATATCAAGTGCCTAAAGTGAGCTAAAGTGCCTAAAGTTGAGGTATTCTGCCTATTTTTGATATGTTAAACCGGAGGCGCACTGCTTAATCCCTCTAAAGGCGGGACTCACCTTCTTTTAATAATAAAACTGTTTCTTCAAGTCCTTAATCCCGCTGAAAGCGGGACTCACTTTCTTTCTTCCAGAAGGATGCGGAAAAATTGTTGTCTCCCCCCAACTGTTAAATACTCCCATATCTCTTTCATCCTGTGTCAGTTTTCATGCTTGCCCTGCGAAACCATTCCCTGAGCGTTTCATAATTATGCCCATCCGGGGGTTTTTCCTCCAAGACGTCTGTGTCAAAAGAATAACCGCACCTTCTTAAGAAAAGCATTCCGGTCTTTAAGGCCACTGTGTCATTACGATACCTAAAACTAGTTGAATTTACTAAAGCATCTGTCAATTGTGCCGCCTTGTCAATATCGGATAGATGTTTCCCTGTTCCGTCTTGGGTCTTGTCATCCACACTGCCAAGGACCTCAAGGATCGTTTGGGCATTGAATCCAAGAGATTCTCGAGAAGCATTTTTGTCCGGACGGTCACCGCACAGAGCAAGATATATCTCTGCTACTTCGTTAATAGATACTGGGCAGGATTCACTACTATGACTATTAGATTGGCCAACCGCCTCCCAGGGTGCCTGCACAAACCTGTGAAGCCGGATCCTTTGTGGCAATGATAAGGCACCCTTGAGATCCTGCGATGGTTGCATACCGGTCAGATCGATGTGGTCTCTGTAAGTAGTCGAAAGGAAGGGAATAGTCCTCATGGCATAGTCAAGTACCTGTCTGAAGGTCTTGTCTCCCCAATCTTCGACGACATCTTTCATAGTATTCAAAGACTGATCAGACAGCTTTTCATCTTTTAGTTCACAAGATCTAATGATTACACAAGGGTTTTGAAACGATGGTTCTGACTCCGTGCGAGATATCTCCAGGTATATATCATTACTTTCAAGTTGCTCGTTTATCACGGATCTGATCGCCGGAGCATGCGGACCATAACTAAAACCAAGAAATGGGGTTTTGGTTAACAGCCGGCCATAGTCTAAATAATGGTACAGATGAGCAACGTAGATCAATTTGTTGAGCTTTACCTCCTGGAGATGGGGCACCGTACAACCAAAATACACGATGAGATTCTTTAAAGCCTTTTTTTCCTCTTCATCCACAACATGATTAATTTCCATAACGTCCCCATATTATTATAAGCACAGTCATAGACTGCGCTTTTTAGAAGTGCCTAAAATTGCAGGAATAAAGACCAACTCTTAATAATAATTCCGCAATTCCTTAACTTTAGACACTTTAGTTCACTTTAGGCACTCTCATATGGCATAACCTCTTAATTATGGCCGTGCCGAGTATTATTGATATATCTTAAATATCACATGATGCTCATATTGTTAAGTATTGTTACCATCCTTTGCAACCGCAGGGAATCGTAATTCAAAGGTTGTTCCAACATCTGGTTCACTTTCTACCGCTATAGTCCCACCATAGTCTTTGACGATGCCATAGCTAATAGAAAGCCCGAGTCCGGTCCCCTTAGCGAC